>JAICVW010000451.1 GCA_025935105.1 Nitrososphaeraceae archaeon | reverse complement strand
GGTAATGTATTAGAAAGAATTGTTCCAGCAAAAGTTAGCATTCTAAATATGGTAATGTATTAGAAAGAATTGTTCCAGCAAAAGTTAGCATTCTAAATATGGTAATGTATTAGAAAGAATTGTTCCAGCAAAGCTTAACCGCTGCGCTAAATAATTTTTGAAACTACTCAGAGTAGCCGTTAGCGCTGATTTGTGTATGTAAGCCATCTTTTGCTAAAGATATCATCTCTCCCTTGGGTTATTGTATCAAATTTCCCTTTGATCCGCATAGTATTTTTTCCAATGTGTCCATCGCCAATCGTTCTGTTATCTATCTCGCCTACCTCTCTAATGCCTGCTGCAGTCCCAGTGAGAAACACTTCATCAGCCATGTACAGTTCTTCCCTAGATATATCTCGAATTTCGAAAGGGCTTCCCGAGTGGCGTAAAATCTCCAATATGCTATCTCTGGTAATTCCATTTAGCGCTCCTGAGCTAACTGGGGGGGTGATGAATACGTTGTCTCTCACCACAAATATATTTTCAGCACTAGCCTCAATGACCTTTCCTGCTTGGTTTAGCATCACTGCCTCATCGAATCCCATTTTTAGAGCTTCCATCCTTGCCAGAGCAGAATTTGCATAATTGGCAGTAGCTTTGGCCTGTGTGGGCATTGATCTGCTATCTATTCTTATCCACGATGAAACAGCAAGCCGTGCTCCTTTCTCTGCTTCTCTATTTGTGATAGATTCATCCCATTTCCATATTGCTATTGCTATAGAAACTTTATTTGGGAGAGGATTGACACCGAGCTTGCCGTACCCATAATATGCAATAACTCTAACATAGTTTTCTTTTGGCTCGTTAACATTGATTGTCTCTATTACGGCATTTTCAATTTGTCTCTTAGAATACTTAATGTTCATAAAATATATTTTGGCGCTAAGACTTAGTCGAAGTATGTGATCGCTGAGGCGAAAAATTGCACGACCTTGATTGGTTTTGTAACAACGAATACCTTCAAACACTGCAGTTCCATAGTGCAAGCCATGAGTTAGAACATGGATTTTTGCATCATTCCAACTCACAAATGATCCATCCATCCATATTTTTGCGTCAGTCATTTTATGATTTACTGATCATGCATAGCTTAGAATGAATTGCCTTAATAGCATCGGCAACATTGGTATCTTTATCATCCACAATAATCAGGATTCTTGAGGTTTCCTCTTGTGCATCAAGGTTTAGTATGTTTATTCCTTGCTCTCCTACGGTACTACTGGCGGCAGATGCGATATTGGGCATTTGCCACATCTTATCACCAATTAGGGTCACGACACCTCTTCCATAAACAATCTCGGTCTTTGGATAGTATGCCTTAAAATGCCGCTCTTGTTTCTTTACGAATTCTGCATCGAGAAAAAGTAACCGACAAATTTCTATGCCTTCGCGTTTATAAGGGGATAATTTTACGAAGTCGTAATATTGCTTTCCTTTTTCAAGCGCGGCAATCAAATGTGACGCTGCTATACTTTCTACTCTTACTATTGCGCAATTTTTCTTGCCAGTGACTATTTTCACTAAACTGTTATTAGTTTTATTTTGAGGCGGATTTAAATGGACCGATGTAGTGTGTGACTGGTTAGACATGTTGGTAATTACTAAGGCTATATCTAAGTTGTTATCAAGTATTTCCTTAATTGCAATGGGATCGAGAATCTTCATACCAAACATTCCAGCCAGCTTTGCCTCGTTGTACGATAGATGTCGTATATTCTCCAAATTGCTTGTTACTATTTTTGGATCTGCACTGAGTACTGCACTGTCCTTTTCGAAGTAGACCTTTGATTCGTATAGTCCATTTAGGAGAATTGCCACATCAACGGCGGTTCTATCTGAACCCCCTCGTTCATAAGTTGTTTCTAGGCCATCCACGGTCTTACCTATGAATCCTCCCATGCAAACGATATCCTTACGTTCCACTAAATCCAATAAATGACCGCAATTTTGCCTTGATTCTTCGATCATAAAGTTAGCAGCCTCAAAGTTATCGTCAGTTATGATTGGCCATTGTTCAATATTTACATGATCAGATTTTAATTCTCTACTTCTAATGATGTAGTCCATAAGATAGGACATAGTGATCTCGCCGCTATAAGCGAGTGTTCTTGATCTGATAATATCCACGAATCGCCGATATTCTGCAGCTTGCTTTAACGCAATTATTACTTGTTGATAGAATTTATCAAGATGAGCTAGGAATTCATTACAATAAGGATCGGTGAGATAGTGAGTGGCTATTTTTTCGTAGACTTCCTTCAAAATCTCAATTTCCACGGGATTGGAAGAAGCGTAGTTTCTGCCTACTTTTATGGCGATATCAGTCATTGAATGAGTTCTTCCTTCATATTTAATAAGGGGGGCAGAGAAAACTGCAATTACTTTAGCTTGTGTTTGGAGTTGGCAGATCCTATCAACTATTTTTCCAATCAAGACACCATCTATCCCCAGAGCGCTACCTCCGAATTTAGCGACGGTAACAGGTGTCATCTACATTCTCCACTTTGTGCTGGCGTTTTAGCCATATATTAAATATTGACAGACCAATGTAGGCAAGTAAGACAAATTATATGCATCTATGATTGCGAACTATTTGACTTAAATCAACGAATTCAGCGAATTGAAGGCATATGTCTATTATTCTATTGTGTCACAGATGTTTAGACAAGCCTAACGATGACCGACTCTAGACTGTAATAGGTTTAAGCAACTAACGGCAAGTCTCTCCTACCGCTAGTCTCAATTGACGAAATATGGGTCAATTTCTGTGAAACTAGTTTCAACAACAATAAATTCCAACTATGAATATAGATGTGTTGATTAGATTGAGTGAATTTCCTACTTTGGTTAGCAGCTCAGTTAGGCTGAGAAGATTAGGATACAAGGACATTCCCATAATAGCGCGACATGTTACAGCAGAGGTAGTTCGCTACCTAATGGATGTACCCTACCCTTACAAGATGATTGATGCAAAGAGATTCATCGACAAAAGCAGACGGAATTTCAAAGCAAAAATGGAACTGAATTTTGCTATAGATTTTGTAAGCACTCGGACTTTGGTTGGAATAATTAGTTTGCATAAAGTTGATCAGATTAACAATAGCGGTCAGATTTCTTACTGGCTTGGACAAAACTACTGGAACATGGGTATAGCAACCGAATCCATCCGCCTTGTCATTCGATATGCATTTAATGTTCTTAGATTACATAAGATATATGCTAATGTTTTTGATTCAAATAAAGCTTCTGTAAGAGTTCTTGAGAAAAATCATTTGAGAAAAGAGGGAGGACTAGTAGACTCAGTGTTCAAACAGAGTAGGTATCACAATATACTGAACTCATCTGAAAAGTCTCATTAGGATCATTATGCAGCCAAGTTGAATGAATCCTAAATAGAGTGATGCTAGTCTTTCATATCGTGTCTGGATTCTTCTGAAACTCTTGAGCC
>JAICVW010000080.1 GCA_025935105.1 Nitrososphaeraceae archaeon | reverse complement strand
CGCACAATTAGCAAAGTCCAACCCTCATTATATCGAAAAACAGGTAGAATCATTTATTGATGTGATATATAGGAATTCGTTTAGAATTCATAAGCTAACGAAGGATATACTGGATATTACAAGAATCGAAAGTCAGACATTATACTGGAAATTACAAGAAGAATTTCTACTAGATTTTCGTTGGAATATTATTACAAAGAGGAGTAGGAAATTGAATGATCTTTGTCGAAGACAGGCACCTCAAATTGGAAGATACTTTGATTTGCCTGGCATTTCTTCAAAATTGATAAACTTGAAACAGAATATCCCGTTCAAGATTGTGAACGAGAAGCCATATTCAAAAATATAACAAAAAATCACAACCCCTGCTTGTAACAATATTCTAAGTGAATTACATAACAATTCTATAGTAGTGAATTGACTGTTACTACTTTTATTATAAGTCAAGGTCATCAGGAAAAGTCACATTTGGACGTGATTAATTCAATTGATATGCAGTACCGGAAGGAAATATTTGAAACTTAGTATTTATATATGCCATTTCTTACTTGCCAATATGGCACAATCTCTAAAACTGCGGTTGGGAGTTGCAGCATTACTTGTTACCTCCCTTATGACATTTACTGCTGTAGTCAGTAATGGTCAATCTGCAAAAGCAGCATTGGCTGAAAATATACATGGTGGCCTGTTAAATCTAAGAGATCAAATAGTGAAAGGGGGAAATCACGTGGTAAATCAAATTATTCAAGGTGGGAAAGGATTCTTAAAGTCAGCAGCAGCATTTGTCGGAATCCGTAACGTAATACTACGAATCAATGACGCAAATCAAGATCTAGCTAAAGGTAACACTAGCGGTGCTGCTTTGGAACTAAAGCAAGCCAACAAGGCATTGTTAAATGATAGCAGCTTTACATATGGTTTAGGACAAAGAATTAGCCAGATCACTCAGAATAAATCAGCAGGAATTGATCCTTTATCGAGAGCACAACTATCGGCTATCGCAACTGACTTGAAAACTATATCTTTTAATTCAGTTGGTGTTAACCCAAACTCAACAGTCGTCAACGGAACAACTAGCTCAAGTAAATAGCTCTAACTCTCATTTTTTTGAGGTACACTATTACAATCACAACATATGCTATACTGGTTAACATAAGTTCGTCAACTTTTTTAGGTCATATTGCCCCGTATGGATGCCCAACTGATTAATACGTAATTATGTTAGTCAGTATAGTTTAAATTCATCAACCATGTTAAGTAGCAACAGTACAATGGTTCATTCGTAAATATTTAATATTTCATTTATTATGCTTTTAGCACCGCAGTTTAATCTTTGATTTCTGGTAGATGTGTCGGTCTTTAAACCTTATCATCCCTCTGATGTCCGAGATTGTCTTCACAGCCTTCACTGATAGCAATTATCCCGTCATTAATCCAAGTATTAGGCCTGGCATGAACCCAAAACTGCTGCCACCAGTAATCCTGAAGTTTCTATTGCACTAAAATGTGCTGTAAATTGTGCTGCTGTATTATTTAGCGAATGTCCTACTTGTCCTGCTACATTTGATAGTGTTATTGGTTTATTGTTTTAATCGTTTAACTTTAGGCTTGTTATTTGTATTTGGATGCACATCAATGGACGTACATCTATATCGACGGGTTACTATTACAGTTACTACTAGAGAGAATAGTCATGTTTAACTAAGAAACTTATGATACTTGCATAAAGTTTGAGATTGAGGGCCAACAATTATGGGCTTAGCCTATGAGAAGATGAAAAAAGAATGAAAACTGTAAGCCTTGTTGTACAAATTAAGTGACCAATGAGTACTGTATCCGTCATTGTTGTTTACTAAAAATAATTACAGGCTTACCGTATAGCCCACTGTAGGAGTAGTTGAATCTAAATCCCTCATCTCGGATCACTGTTCCTAAATTGCTAGATAGCCTTGTCTCAGGTTTCACAATTAATGATATTCCTCTGGTTTTATTGACTCGTATTTCTGCATCACAATCAGAACTAAGTATGTAGTCTAATAGTTCATCTATTGTCCTCAACTTGAGAGTCGTTATCGAAGAGGTTTAAAAAGAGGAGAGATTAACTCTATTTAGGCTTTATGTTTAAGCTTCTTTAATTACCAATGTAATTGTGACTATTAATGCCTATTCTTCAATGTTCATTCCGCACTGGCGGATTAGTATAATAAGAAAAAAGATGTTATAATAGATTGGCATAAAAATGTTCCATGTTTAAAAAAATCATTGAAACGTGTATCTATTCATCAGACTTAGAAAGGCTTAAGGAATTTTATGTCAATAGTATTGGTTTACAATTCATCTCTGAGGAACCTGGCAGACATGTTTTTTTGAAGGCTGGAAAAAGCATGCTCCTCATATTCAATCCCAACAAAACAACTAATAAAGACCAACATATGTTTCCAAATCACGGCGCATTAACTCCACCTGCAAGTGTTCATTTTGCATTAGAGATAGAAAAAAAAGATTATGAGAATGCAAGGAATCTACTGATCCAGAATAAAGTCGAAATTGAAAAAGAACTGACATGGGGAGATGAAAAGTCAAAATCTATCTACTTTAGAGATCCAAGTAATAATCTCGTAGAATTTATTACAGAGGGAAATTGGCCAATAGAAGAGTAGTATGACAACAATTATGGAGTGAGTCTTTTGATAAGTAATATCAAACAAAGCAAAAGTTTAATCTAATAAATAAGCTTGAGGTACTACTTCCCTTAAATGGCGAGACGTTAATCAGGAAATGTTAGACGAGCAGTGATTCAACTGGTCTTCTCGAATCGGAAGATGTATATCTTCTTTTCTCTATTTTTATTTCTTATCTTTTCTCAGTAATCTTTTCCATTTCTTTTTGTTGTTATTTTACTGCATAGATGATTTAAATTCAGTAACTTCGAATATTTTTCTTTTTTAACCTTTTGAACTATTTGGATATGCCAGTTGGGAGGGCTACGGAATAAAAAAAGTGGTTGCAAGTAAACTATTCACTACTACCATTTATTCTCATATGCCATTTCTCTAATAGTTGTTTCATTGTAACATATGAAACTACAATTAACATTAATGCAAATGGTGTTGAAGCTGATGCTGAAAGTGATAAAAAAGAGAGCAGCACTTGATGAAGCAGCGCGGCTGAAATAACTTAGCCATGTCATCATAAGAAACAGACTGGTTTCAGAAGGACGCCACGGCCACTACTTAGGTTTGAGCCCTTCTGTGACATTTACCGACCTACTTCTTTTAACGTCGTTATAAGGTGTTCGTTGGCTTTGATTGAATTTCAAAAGCTCGAAGTTGTTCGAATGTCTTGAGAATAGTTCTTCTGTTACTAGTACGGTAAGGGCTGTTCCGGTTCATTTAGTAAAGATTACTGTGCAGTTATCAGCTGATGCTACCCTTCAATCGACCGAGGAAAAGGGCAAGGTTTCAAGGATAACTGACCTTTGGACACCTGAACATGACTCTTTGTTTTTGAAATACTGTCCTAATGCTAGAGAACGTTGCTATCATGTAATGTCAAGAGATTCAGCTGCAAGACCTCACGAACTATTAAAACTAAGAATAAAGGATGTCGTTTTCAAAATTACACCTGACAAAAAACAATATGCTGAAATTCTGGTCAACGGGAAAACTGGTACTAGACATATCCCATTAATAGATTCGATACCATACTTAAAAGATTGGATCTCTCAGCACCCCCAGAGTGGTAATCCAAATAGAAAAATCTGATTAGTTGATAAACATTATCTTATATGTGGTACGTGTAAATGAACAAATTAATTATCACGCGGATATGGGTCCGTTTTTCCTTAATTCGTAGAGATGCCAATAAACAGTAATAGAAAACTGACCCTTGGAATAATGACTTGGGTGGATACTAAAAGCCAGCAATGTCCAGGAAATCAGAGAAAGTAACTTTTATGCAATTTTAAAAAATTCAGATTAGACAATAGCAACTAGGCATTTCGTACTGTGAGGCCATTTGCACTAAAAGATATTAAATTCCCGGAATGAACTCTGAGACACATACATCAAATTGCATAAAGCTGTTGGATATATTATTTCCTACGTTACCTTGATTCTATAGGTTGTGTTTTATTGAAGCAAAATACCATTCTAACAGATGTACGAATATGTTAATTTTCCATTCGCTTGTGCCTATTGAGAAGCTGACGTAAAAATTCACTATATGTATACGCTTTTGGGCATGCTAGTGCAAGCTGTTTCTTGACTTCAGTCTCAATTCTTAATGTTTCGTATGTCTTCTTTTTTCGTACAGATCTTTTACCTGGCTTGATCATGTGTCCGTGGTGTAAGTACACCATAGTAATCTTTATAGCTATCGTTAGATACTCTATAGATAGCTAGGAGGTGAGAGTTTAGCAATTGGCATATGAACAAGAATCTGTTGTGAATCAAGAAAATTACTATGATGAAATAGACGAAATTCTTAGCAACAAGTACATCAACATTGGACCAGGAGAGAAAAAAGTCTTAAAATTCATACCTGAAAGAGGGATTACAAAAGTAGAAAAAATGTATAATGGTGAACCAACTGAGAAGTGTAGATTCATAGTAACTGAGTCAGATAGCGGAAGCGATACAGAAAAGTTCTTTGATGTAGGTAAGAGATCAGCAAGATTAATAGTACCAAAACTCAAAGAAGGACACAGGCTGTTAAGAATCGAACGAGTAGGCTCAGGGAAGGAAACGCTGTATATCCCAACAGAAGCAGCAACAAATCCACGATCGAAAGTGAGGTAGAAGGAGCGCCTACTTCCTTCTATACCTCTTTAAGATTGAAGGATGGACATGGTTAAATATGCATAAGACAGTATACTTTTATCAAGAACATAACGCTTTCTGTAACCCAATAGCATAAATACGAGTTTTGATAGGTTATCAATGTTGCTGGTGCACGCTATAGGATGACAGGATGGGTTGAGTGGCATACATTTCATGGTAATGTGCTTCTGCAATTTTCAGTATAGAATACTTACAATACTCTTCCATATTACCCATACCCAAAAACTTTGCTATTGTCTGCACTTCAGAGAATTCCGATTTTGTCAATGCCATACTCAAGTCTAAGTATACTAAATAATCCTTGCTTATCCCATCACCGGCACGACCTCTTGTCCTATTCGTATTATTCATCCATGGAAACAAGAAGCTATTAACATATAGCTTTTACCATTAAAACTGAATACGAACGGAATGTTTAAGACTTTATCAGTTGAAGGATGAATAATGTAACTGCATAAAACCTTCGCTGAGACTTTGCAGACTTGCTGAAACGGAGAAAGTAGAAATTCAAAAGTTTAGGAAGAAGAGCACATCTACAAATAATTCTATAAATGTTTCAGATATGCACTAAACTGCAAGACATTTGTACTTATCTCAAAATAGATTACATCATAAGGCATTAAAATCCTCCTAGAAAGTAGTTCTGAGCCTATAAAGGAACTGTAAGCCACTGTAAGGACTGTTCATGCAATGTTTCCTAGGAGTGCAATAAACTGCAACAAAACTCCTGCTGTTATTAATACCAATTAACACACACAAGCATCTATTGTTCTCACTACCTCTTAGGTGTTAGGATAGTCATTAAATCAGATATCCCCTTCTCAATCATGTTATTTTTTTCTTGTCTAATTCATTGATTTTATTAATTCGTGCTTTAACTAGCTTTTTTATTAACATGATTGGAAGTCTTTTGTCTAAAGGAAAACGAATAGTTACTGTGGTGGTCTCGTAGTCCTTCAGTTCACTTTTATGTTCTTCTATGATAGGAGTTGGTATGTAAAATCCAATATGTTTTTCAGAAAGTCCAAAATATACCAATCGGCCTTTGTAATAGTAGTAAGGCATCCCATGACTAATATCCTCCTGTGCTTTTGGAGCAGCAGACTTGATAATCTCTCGAAGTTCTTTAAGTTTGTCCTGTACTTCTTTTGGCGATAGTGCAATGTATTCATCCACATTCTTGACGTGTTTCATATGTCATCTATCTAACTCCACCCTATGTCTTTCTTGTTATGACTCAAAGGTGATGAATGGAAGTAAAGGCAGTGAAGCTCTGCAGCAGTTAAGAATGTTTATTATTCTAATTATTAGTCCAAAAGCAGTCAGACAAACCATTAATCATCACAGTAATGTTAAGTCTACTCTTATTGTAACTCTTATTGGATGTTATGTGAACGATATAAACACGATATAAACGAGGTCAAAAGTTTAGCTGCGAATTTAAAGCAGTGTTATTATAAAGATTACAAAAAAGAATAGTTTCAGATCAGTCCTAAAATTTATTTTTAGCATTGAACCTGGCTGCTAATGCTAGTGAAGAAAAACTAGGATAGTTTTTCAATTATTTTAGCAGCTTCAGATATTGTAAAGGCTTTAAGTGTCTCGCTGTGTACATTCCCAAGTTTACCTATGGTTAAGAGAATTGACATCATAGCCTCATCGTTGGGAGCTTCAACTATTGTTATTATGTCATACCTTCCCATGGTATAGTATTCACCTACTAATCTGCCGCCTGCGTTCTCAATGGCAGCTTTGTAGTCGTCGGCTCGCTTTACCGTATCTTTTATGTTCTCTATTCCTTGGTCCGTAAAATTGAAGAGTACAATGTAGTGTGACATATTTTAAGATTGGAGACACAATTAATAAGTTATTCCCTTAACTCAATTTTTGCTTGTCTGACTATTGTTTTGCCTTGATTGATAGCTCTGGTGAAGCAATCTATATTGGTGTAAGAGCTTTTTCTTCTCCACCTTCTTTTTCCAGTCATTGCTTTCTTTCCTCTCCTGTTCTCTAATATTTGGATCAAGACTAGGTCAGTCAGTTACAGGAGCCGGCTGCGAAGCAGCTGTGTCTGACATTGGAGGTCGGCTTGGGGTTCGGTTGTTGTCGTCTCGTTCGATATTAGCAAGCCCCTCAAGACCAAGTCTACGACGACAGCCATAAACTAAACTCATCTTTATCGTTGGAATTCTTTATTAGGACCTAGCAGTATACTCCATCGTCAATGATTGGTAGGGAATTTCTTGCCAGACTTACCTATGGCCATCGTCTTGCCACAGTCCTGTCTATATGTCTCGTGTTGCTTTTATTCACAGGATCATTTACGGCAATTTCAATAAGATTTTCCACGGCTTTTGCTTATTCCGCTTCTACTACAAATTCTTTGATAAATAAAGAAATATCCCCCCAAGTCAAGAGTTTTATACTTAATCAGATAGTTAACAAATCTAAAGCAGCTATCGTTGCAGGCTTTGTGGATCCTAATGGTACTCGCATATTCAGCTTTGGAAATATGTCAAAAGCACATAACGTACCCGTAAATGAAAACACATTATTTGATATTGGCTCCATCACTAAGACGTTCACTACCCTACTTTTTGCCGATATGGTAGAGCAAGGGTTAGTTAATTTGACCGATCCGATTGAAAAATATTTGCCAGCTAACGTGAAGGTGCCTGAGTTTAAAGGACACAAGATAACACTTGCAGACTTGGCAACACATACTTCAGGACTTCCTGATTTGCCTTCTAATATTTGGGTAAAAAATAAAGTTGGAGGAGTAATGAACTCGAATTATACCGCAAATCAGATGTACACTGCCTTATCTAATATTATCCTAACAAGGGAGCCAGGTTCAAAATTTCCATATTCAGACTTTGGCATGGGATTGCTCGGATATATATTATCTTTGAAAGCAGGCGTTCCATACGAGCAGCTAGTTAAAGATAGAATTCTAAACGTGTTGGGAATGAATGATACTACAATTACTCTCTCACAGAATGATATTAAGAATAGGTTTCCTGTAGGTCATTATAATGGCAAAGAGATCAATACGCCAATAATCCCTGTAGTAATAGAAGGAGCAGGAGCATTTCGATCAACTGCTAGTGATTTGTTAAAATATGTATCTGCTAATTTGGGCTTTCTTCATACTAAATTAGATTCTGCGATCCAATTACAACATCTGATAAGACATCCTATATATCCTCCTACAAATCCAATGAATTATAGCGAATATGTTGCATTAGGTTGGCGAGTACTTACTAATTTTGGAACAGAAACCTTAACTCATGAGGGAGCTATCAATGGTTGGGAGTCCTTTGTAGGGTTTACCCCTACGAAACAAGATGGCGTTGTATTGTTGTGTAGTTGTGACCAAAGAGACGTGAATATGAATAGCCTTGGTTTTGTATTATTACATCTACTTCCCTTTGAAAATTCAGGGCTGGGATTCCAGAATTCCACTAAGACTAGCTAATGGATCAATATCGTATTAGTAACACAAGCCAGAGTCGCATAAGGTATTGAAATAAGGAAGAACTATAGAACTCATCTGGAAAGTAATTTGACATACTACTTGAGACTTTCTCACCAGTTTACTTATAGCTTTGATTGTGTTTTATT
>JAICVW010000173.1 GCA_025935105.1 Nitrososphaeraceae archaeon | reverse complement strand
CTGGAACCATTGATGACACCGCCGGTGGTATAGGGTCTACTTCGTCCAGTAGTTCGGGCGGTTCGCAATCGAGTTGTTCTAGTTGCTCTGGAACTAGTTTTGGGGGGGGCCGTTACGAGTTCAATCAGTCAAGCACATATTGGCAGTTGTCATTAACCTTTTTTTGTGTCATTAGTCAGTAGTGGAAGTTAATTTAGTCAAAGTTGTATGTACTACAGCGGCCATGCTAATCAAATAATATAACTATTACAGGCTTTTTGAGACTTCTGGTAACTCATATTCTCAATTTTATATTTTATACACAAAATAATTAATTACAAACACTTTCGGATTTCACATGTTTAGAAGTTAAAGTATTTCCTGTAGTTCACTTGCTCGCTTTTTCGTTCTAACCCACATTAAAAACAAAATAGTTTAACTTGAATTTGGACTTTTTCTCGCTGAAAGAATTTGCCTTATTTCTGGATCGGCTATCAAATTATCCAATATCTTTTTGTGCTCTTCCAACGGGATATCATAAGCTAATCCTATAGAATCTATTGCCCTTAATTTATAGTAATTTGTAAATGCATTCTCAAGAGTCAATATAGTATGATAAACGATCGTTCCAAATGCAGTCCTATAGTTTCTGCCCCGTTTTCTTGCCACCATTCCATTTTTCATAAATGCCGACAGTCGTGAATAATATTGCCGTCTGGAAAGCTTTGTGCTATCCCGCAGAGTTGAACCATCACTCCCCTCAATGGCGATGGCCTTGAATAAATCGATTGAAATACGATCAGATATAGTCCTCAGTACGTCGGGTACAGTGATACCGCCGCTGTTGGTCCTCAGATCAGCAACGTCTTGTTTTTTTCCAACACTGCTGTGCTGTTTGGATTTCAACTTTGCCCTTCGTCTCATCAACAAGTAAGCAAGCTACGGTATTATAGACTTAGCGAGGCACGATAGGGGTACGGTTATAACAAAATACCCATTTTTGGTTATATTATCTCCTTTTGTTCTGGAGAGTCTGAATTTGGTAACTTTTGTCAGGGAAGTAGGTCAAAGGGTCATAAATACCTATGTGAAGTGCAACAGTTAGTTGTTTGCTCTCGTGTTCCTACATCCAAAACACTAATGCACAAATCACAAGTGCTGACTGCAACGATATATGCCATATTAATGATTTTTTATGCTGCATTCGAATAAGCGCACGGTCGGCTAAATTCCTAGAAACTTTTATCATTTGCACAATTACTAGCGAAGCGATGATGCTCACAAAAATCGGAGCTACCCAGCTAATATTAGGATAGAAATAGAACAAACTCCACGATATTGCTATCATGCTTGATGCAATTGTTAAGTTTAGACGTATGGTATTACTTTTGCCAATCACTACTGGAATTGTCTTCCGACCAAAATTTTTATCGCCTTCGACGTCTCCCAAATCGTTCAGAAGAGATGTCACGAAAATGATACTGCCAGACATAAGAGCCGAATATATGCACAATAGCATGCTATGATTAGAAGTGTCGAAATTGTTGTAGGTATTATTGTAGCCGTAGCTATTTGTGGGGAATCCGGAGCTAGGGAATTCAAAAACGTATGAGCCGCCTAGCAACAAACAAAGCATGCTGGCAGCAGCGATTGACACGGTTTTTAATATGAAACGGTCTTTGAGGCAGACTTTGGGTACAGAATAAAGTATTCCTATTGCAACTATTGAAGAGGCCAATATTAAACTCAATGGACTAAAAATGAAAAGAACTAGGAGAACTCCGACTGCGTTAGTCCATATGACAAAGAACCAGGCCTGAGATTTAGTGATCTGGCCAGAAGGGATTGGGCGCTTTTTTCCACTTGAACTGTCAAGATCTGCATCTACAAGGTCATTGAGGACATACATCCCCGTTATTATTAAAAAGGTAGCAGGTACGGTTGCCAGATTTCTTAAAATGCTATCCTGGAATGGGTTTACCCCCAAGACACCAAACGAACCAAAAAAACCGCTCGTGGAAATCACCACACCTGTTATTGTTGCCATCATGTACATAATACCCCATCGCTTTCTGGACTGTAGGAGGATTAATTGGGATGAGAATAGCGATTTCCTATTTGTTGCTGTTGTTGTGCACTTATAGTTCCTAAACAATGTTTGCATTGGTACGCCAAAGAAAACGGGTGCTTTTATGAGATTTGTTCCCAATACAGGGTACTTTCTGCCAAAAAAAGAATTATTTCTACACCTAATTTACGTAAATTATTTTAGAAACTTACTGCCGACTACTACAACATCATTTCGTGCTTGCCCTCTATCTTTATGAGCCCCAGTGGCAAAATTTCTATTTAATAAAAAATTGCATAGTGTATCAATCGAGAATGGAAAATAAGGGAGGGAAAAAATGAGAAAGGGAGATAAGGTAGGGAAGGAATGAATGGTATAGATGTCGAAAAAGATGTCGAAAAAGTTTAGAGCCCGTTATTTTATTAGTCCTAAAATATTAGATTATAATAATAGGTTGTTAAGTTCTAACCCTTGGATTTTCTAATAGCTTGGGTTCAATTGCATCTCTAGCGAGCAATTTCCAGTAATTAATGAACTGTTCTGACAAATATGCATCATCATATCTAGCAATGGCTACAATGAATTCCTCCGGATTACCGTAATTGATATTTTCGTAGACTACTTGCGTTCCATCTACCACCAAAAAGCTGTTAAACTTTGGTACTATAATGTTACGCCCATCACGCTCTATTGATGTAGGCTCAAGATTTTTCAACTCAAAATACCTCGATTTTACAAGTTTGCTTACCTTTCTATAGGTCTCTTCGTTTGGAGGCGTACGCAACACCGCATTTAGACGACTTTCGACACTTATTTGCTTTGGATTTCCATCTATAAAATGAACCGGTATCCCATTCTCGACCTTTTCAAACATCTTTTTGGACACATGTGGATCATGGTATCTGGATGCAAAGTAAATTTCCTTTTTGGCATCCTCAAGCATTCTGAGTATATCTATAATAAGACGGTTGAAATCCTTAATTATTGAAAATCCCGTTAAATGCGTAGAATTTATAAAATTCTTTAGATTGCTACCATTTACTATCTCATCGATTATAGATTCATTATGATCTAGTGGAAAATCATCTCTGGTTTTCAGTATGTCAATAGCTTTGAGCTGCCAGAAATTTTTTAAAGCATCTTCGAGGGTCTGGATATGGCCGTTATATACGAGTGAGCCAAGAGTAGTTGTCCTGTAGTAGGATTCTTCCCGCTTTTCTACGAGCCCAGCGTTGCATAATCGTTTGAGTTTGGTATAGAACTGTTTCTTGCTTAACGTACCAACATAACTCGAAAAGTTTAGTTTGCCCGCATAGGCCGTCTTTATCAAGCCTAAAGAGGTCCTATCAGATAAGACCGTGAAAATCTCTTCGACTGTTACCTCCTGTGGCATCTATTATCCTGATGAGATACAACGTGATACTGATATATATATGATTTACCGCACCTGGAAACTTACAACGCCGTTATACATTAAAAAGGACTTTTTAAAGACAAAATGACGAGTTAGAGCACATTATGGAACTGGGAAATCTCATTGAGCTATGTGTTATTGGGCCTAAAGACGCGGTTAGAGGTAGGCAGGCATGTCAATGTACCCTTATCTGGGCTTTCTTACTCGATGCTTCGTCCACCTGGCCCCAGATTTCAAAAAGTATGATAAAACCTTCTCCTTTATCAAAAGGCCTAGTGGGGCTCGACAAACTTTTTATGCTTACTTTCTTGCTATTAATTATATAATGATAAAGCTTAGTACGGAGTGTAATCATCATAGTCGCCGCAATAATAGTGGCACCAAACACACCTACACACGTGGCTATTGCTAGTAGTTGCAACCCATCGGCAAGTGGAATACATGGAAGTATGAGCAAATCCTTTAGCAGCTCTGGTAGTTGTGCGACATCCAGTATAGTAGCATCAAAATCTATCGCCTCTGGAAGATTAATGATAGTATAAACAGTCTTCTAAATGAAATCCCTTTTTGACTACCATAGCTGCATTAAACCTCACTTAATTTCGTGTATAGTTTTTTCTGTATTAATCCGTCTAATCTCTAATCTCTACCACATCAAGTTTAACTACTACTTTCCGTTTTTCTCTTATCACTTATAGGACTAACATCTTCTTTCGAAGATTTCGCATTCTTTGTCACTCCTAGCAAGGTTTGAGAGCGCCACCAATTTTAAGGCGTCTGTCAGATGCGCTAGTGCCATAATTAGAGTTGAATCTGTCGGGGTCGCCGATTACGAGCATATATTGTGCATATCGGACAACCTTATGGTACTCAGGTACTTGAGAGGATTTTTCTTAGATTATGATCATCCTTCAACAACACCTGGATAATCTTATTGCGTTCATCCGATGACATCACATGATTTTGACTACTAGTTGAATCGAATGAATCCAGTGCTTTGAGTTTCCAATAATACTCGCTACTAAATGCTTTTTCTAATGTCGTAGTAGCCTCGTAGACAATCTCACCGAATACAGTAAGTGAATATCTTCCGCCAGTTCTTTTAACTAATCCTGTTTTAAGGAGCGAGGAGATTCTAGAGTAATACTGTTTACGTGTAATGTTTAATTTAGTTCTAAGAAGGTCAGAATTCCCGCTGGTCTGCGCTATAGTTTTAAACAGAATCAACGCATTTTGATCGGAGATTACATCAAGCACAGCAACTAAAGATATATTTTCCATGTCATTATCTAACTTATATTACCAATGAAAACTGTATTTTATAAACATACCCGTCTTTTGAATTCTCTGAATTTTAGTTTCTAAATACTCTGGTAGTAACGCCAAATCCTGGGACTAATTTCTTTCTTACAACCTGCGTCGCTTTCTCACCAGATATACTACCATTATTTGCCAACTGTACGTGTAAAGTGCGGTCCAGCGGCTAATTTTGTTTTTATTTTAAGCTGCAGCTCTTAATACATAGGGGAAATGAATAAGACTGTCAGCTTGAGCTGAATAGTCGCTGATGTTCGGCCATCATACATCTATTGAAAACTACATCCATGCCCCTTGCCTTTGCATTGGCTTCTGCTTCCTCATTATAGATTCCTTCCTGCATCCAAATGATTTTGATGTCCGGCTTTTTTATTGCGTCTGTAACAACAGCCGGAACATCATCGGATTTTCTAAATATATCGACTATGTCTATTTTATCTGGTATTTCTGCAATCGATGGATATGACTTTTTGCCTATTATCTCTTGGACAGTAGGATTCACAGGGTAAATATTGTATCCATGCTCAAGTAGGTATTTTGGAACAAAATTGGACGGTTTTTCTACGTGTTTGGACATCCCTACCACTGCAATATTTCTCAGTCTATAGATTTGTTTTAACTCAGCATCCGTATGCGAATCAGATTCTATAAAATCAGTACCGGTCATATATTTACATGAACAGATCTAATATATCAATGCATAATGCCTGCCACCCTAGGCCAACCACCACCAAACTAGAAAGCAAGGCATTATAACAATTTTAGACTAAATCAATTGATATCAAATTTGAATCAGAACATTCTGAAAGTGGCTTTTGAAATTAGATAATAACAGGGTCGTGTTAACTTAAATGTGTCCATCTCATCATATTATCAAATTTAGAACTGGATTTAACAATGCTATTGTGCATAAAGACAAATAGTGTCAGCCATTTGTGAACATGTTGAAGATTACATAATGCAGCTTTTCTACATGGATAGTAGCCATCAAATGCTTCTGTTCTATCTTTTAGATATTCAATCGTTCTTTCAACCATACTCTTTTCATATGCAGAATGCAATCTGTGCTGTAGACCCAAGTAGGTACATGCTTCAGGATACCACTTTCCTCCATCACTATAAACGGTATGCTTACCATAAATCTTGATTAATGATAAGGAATTGACTCAGCAACTATAATATTCCTATGTCTTGAAATGTAAACTCCTAGGATTTGTTTATGTATTGGTTCTACTGCAACCCATAGCCAAGCTGCTTCAGGACCAATCTGTAACATGGTTTCATCAATTAGAAAAGCAGACACTCTTTTACAATGGTAAAGACGTTTGGGATTAAATCTCTGGACCCATTTCCAAACCGCTACATGACTTCCTT
>JAICVW010000262.1 GCA_025935105.1 Nitrososphaeraceae archaeon | reverse complement strand
CCGGTCAGGGCAGTTATAATAATATAGACTGCGAATCAAATCGTAAATAACACAAAGAATGAGTGGAACGACAATATATCACTATTGCTGCGAAAGGTTACAAGAATTAGGAATTGCTGGCTACATAGACTGGACCATGCTTTATTTACAACATGTTGATGTGAATACAAGCCTCCCAGCAAATTTGAGAACTTACAGGTATTGCATTTCGTGTGGACAAGATAATTTCGAACATTCAGAAGATGTTTCAGGATGCCTGACTCTTAGGAATGGAACAAGTAATAGACAATTTAGAAGAATTGGAAACGAATTTGCCTTCAACCTTAATACTACAGAAGAACGAAACAAAAGGTTTCAGATCGGAGACCAAAACTTTCCTTTTACAATTGAACTAAAATATTGTCCATATTGTAGTGCAGGATATATACCACCAACTATTACCTTTGAAAAATAAAATAATTGTAAACCGTGTGATATAGACAACAGCAATTGTGGATAGTAAGTTTTTGCTTGGGATTCTCTAGTTATTAAAATTGAAGAATCAAGAGAATTCTCTGCCGAATGGTCCAGAACCAATAACTACAATATCGTATATTTGTTCCTGCATCATCATCTAACTATACCTCTCCCATTAGATTGGATGTATGCCATTACTCACCATTCCATCCCTCTATCGCATTAATCATTCTGTGGAACTGCGCCTAAGCTTTTGTCCAGACGTATCAAAATGTCTCCATCTGATTCAATATTTTCTAATTGAGACCAGCACCTGACACAATAACCAAACCTATTAGTTTTCCTGTCTAGGCCACAGAATTTACAAGTTCTTGATGCGTAGATATCGTATGTCAAGATTATAACCCCTTTTTAGCATTGACTTGACCGGATCTGCGGAGGCACCTTCAAGTGAGAAAACTGTTGCACTTCCTATAACTAAAGCTATCTTGTCTTTATTTTCTGACGTATTCTTGCTTTCCATGTTTAGTTAGCGCCCCGCCCATCCACCATCAACAAATAGTGTATGACCTGTTACAAAGGATGCTTTATCAGACAAAAGCCAAAGAACAGCATTTGCAATCTCTTCAGGCTTGCTAGCACGACCAATAGGATGTAATGCAACAAGGGCCTGGCGAAGTTGTTTATCATTTCCAATTGATTGTTCCATCATTTCAGTCTCAATTGCGCCTGGAGCAACAGCATTTATTCTAATTCCAGCTTTCGCATATTCTAGAGCGTTATTAATGAATCTACCTTTGACAGCACCCACAGATGCTTTTCAATATCAGCATCTTTACATACAATGAATGGATCACTTCCGCCCAATTCAAGTACACCTTTTTTTATTTGCGATGTTACTCTTTGAGCCACTTTACCTCCTGCAGTAACACTTCCTGTGAATGTCACCACTCAGAAAAAGCTTGCTGAGCATTCCTTGTTTTTTCGTTTATCTGTTCTTTGGACATCACCTCGTACGTATCAATAACTTCCTCAGTTGTGGGATTTATTGTGGAAAATTCTTTTGTCATGGTTGATTCTCCTTTCATGGATTTATTACACCTCTGCCTATAATTTTACCATCTTTTAGCATTGTCAATGCTTCTGTTGCTTGCTCAAGTTTGAATCTATTGGAGACAACTGGTTTAATTGCTCCTCTTCCTGCTAATGAAACCAATTCTGCCAAATCGTTTATGGTTCCGGTATATGATCCGATTATCTTATAAGCCCTCGTTGGCATAGTAACCAAACTCAATTTCAGTTCACCACCGAACAGGCCTACCAAGAC
The DNA here is from genome assembly GCA_025935105.1 of Nitrososphaeraceae archaeon. Lineage (GTDB taxonomy): Archaea > Thermoproteota > Nitrososphaeria > Nitrososphaerales > Nitrososphaeraceae > Nitrosopolaris. The sequence continues at coordinate 3,316 of JAICVW010000262.1, read as the reverse complement.
TACTTTCGCTCTTCTTCTGAGAAGTTGCATATCTGTTTCTACAGTTTTGGAGGCATTAACAAAGTCGATCACTGCGTCGGCACCCAATTTATCAGTCAACTCCATGATTGCTTTTACAGGATCCTCTTTTTTTGAATTTATAATAATATCAGCACCATTCTTTTTTGCAACTTCTAGTTTTTTATCATCTAAATCCATTGCAATTACCTTAGCTCCCGTTATTGCTTTGGCAAGTTGTATTGCCATCAAGCCTAATCCTCCGGTGCCTACAATGACTACATTTTCATTTGGCTTTAGATTTGCATTTTTAACTGCACCATATGCAGTTAATCCAGCACATGACAGAGGTGCACTTGTGTCTGTATCCATATCGTCTTCCATTTTCACGAGATATCTGTAGCTCGGTACCAATACGTATTGCGCATAACCTCCATCTGTATAGATCCCTAATGATCTAGGTTTGTCACACAGATTCTCTTCGCCAATCCTACATGCAGGACACAGTCCTTCGCCTATCCAAGGATACACGAGAACTTTATCGTTTTTAGTAAATCCTTCGGCTTGGTCTCCTAAACCCTCTACTACACCTGCAATTTCATGCCCTGGAGTAAGAGGATATTTTACACCCCTATCCGTAGTTTTTAATTGTTGTCCCTGTATACCTTCGTAATAACCCTCCCAGACGTGGACATCGCTATGACATACACCTGAAGACTGAATTTTGATTAGGACTTGTGAACCAATAGCTGTTGGTGTTTGAAGCTCCTGCACTTGCAGAGGTTCGTTTAGCTTGACAATTCGAGCAGCTTTCATATTAATTTACTAATCGTGTATCCTATTTACATGATTCTGATTGTAACGGCGAATTTAGCAAAGGAAATAGTCTATAGAAAATAATAACTTGCGGATAGTAGGATAATCCGAGTATACCTATCAAGAATAATTCAATAAATTTCGTAATGGTTTTTGTTTTATACAAACTGTGATTCCAATACTGAGAGAGTATTTGTTTCTTTGATCAAACAGGTACTGATGATACTCTTAGCTTATTTGGTACACTACAAAGTGAAAGAAGAGACTTCTCCGTACCCTTAGATTCAATGTCCTGCCCGTCTTGTTGTAGTGCCAATATTTGATTCCAGTTCAGATGATATCTTGGATCAGGATCATTAGCATAACTACATGTAATGAAAAAGCTTGCTTCAAATCAGTACTGATCTAGAATTGGTTTAGCTATTGTGAACTGACTCTTTCTTGTATCTCCAAATGTAAGTATTACAATTTTGTTGTTAAATGGTCCGTATTATGATGGTTATCTCCATGAGCAAGGACATTAACTGAGGAGAATGATCTAGAAAAAATAAAAGAAAAAGCTTGTTTCAAATGAGGTGATATAACTAACAATGGTTGACGAGGACCGTGTCCACATCGATCTTGAAAGGCACATGTGGGTGCGTGTCCACACATGCTAGGTCCTAACAACGCATCATTCTTGGGAGCATTAGACTGGCTTACAATAGGAATTTCAATAAGGTCATGCATAAGAATAGTAGATCTATCCATAATGCTGTGATTTGTTTTAATACAAAGAGACTGCATTCGCAATAAAAAATGGCATGATGCTAGATACTAACAACACTCAGGATTTGTTAATGTCTTGAGGAATGGATTATGTCTTCAATTACTCTTTAGAAAATAATCAACCTTTTGTTGTAAATCCTTGTTGACTTCCAATATGGATTTATTTGCATTTATTGATATAAGGCTATATTTTTTCTGCATTCTTCGAAATTGCTTGGCTAACATGCCTTGGTAAATGAGAAAGGATTCGAGCATGTTGTCAGATAGTCCAAGATCAGCCCCAGATTCATAGTAGTCCAATGATGAATTTTTTTGAAATACTCTATGCACAAGCTCATTAGGGTCAACGTCTAAATAGAATACTAGATGTGGTTTCATTGCAAATCCGTACAGATTGTGTGACCATTTTGTATCGATGCTTCTAAGGGCATCTCTTGCCATAAGTGTGTAGATATATCTATCAGCCAGGACAATGTAACCAGATTTCAAAGCAGGTATAATCTTGTTTTCTAATTGGTCAGCAAAGTCAGCTGCATAAAAAAGGCTAAGTGTCCTTTTTCCTAAAACAAAGTTTCTTTTGGCTTCAAGGATTCCTTCACTTATCAGCTCTGATCTTCTCAATCCTGTATTCAACACAGCATGGCCATCTGCCTCTAATCTTGATGTGATCATCGAAATTTGAGTGCTTCTTCCAGAAGCATCAGGCCCTTCTATAACAATAAGCCTTCCCTTTATCCCAGTGTCTTCGAAATACGGTATGCCCTTTCCATATGACTCTATACGTCCATCCGGCAAAATCTGAAAATGTTCTAAATGCTGGTTACTCATTTTATAATCGGTTCCTTCGATAGCAGGTGCGCAGAACTAGATTCTGGGATAAACTCCATAGCCTTTTTCCTTACCAAGTACTGTTGTTCTTCAATGCCGGATGTACCATCTATTGTTACAAATCCCTCAGATTGAGCCATGGCTTCATACTGCTCAATGATTCTACTTTGGAATATTCGATAGCTCTCAAACGGATCATTGCTTAGATTCAAATCCATACCGGCCTCATAATACTTTAATTTAGGCCTTCCAGCCAGAATTCTTTCACTTGCAATTTCAACAGGTACTCTAAAATAAAATGAAATATCTGGTTTTACGGCATAATCATAAACCTCCCTAACCCACTTTGAATCACAGCCTCTAACTATATCCCTTGCATATGCAGTATAGACATATCTGTCAGCCAAGACTATGTAGCCTGCATGAATTAATGGAAAAATATTTCTTTCATATCTGTCGGCAAAATCTGTTGCATGCAATAGACTAAAAGTAGTCGACGTGAGTCTGCCTTTCTTTTTCCCTTTTGACGTTATTTCCTTTACCAGTTCAGATGAATTCCATTCTGTTAAGAATACCCGCATCCCTTTGGAAAGGAGCCATTTCTCAAGGAGACGAATTTGTGTGGATTTTCCTGACCCATCTATTCCTTCCACTACTATAAGCTTCCCCTTTGGCTTTGAATCAACACGTCTATTTCTCGGTCTTGTGGCTCTAACATGCACCAAACTATAACACCCTAGGATAATTCCCTGTGAGAAACAACAAAACAGCATATATTTCAATCGTAAAATTGATCATAATTCATTCACGCCTTTTCTATCAGTAATACTAAACCAATTAAGATAACTGTCGTTACATATTATTTATCTAATTGTCATATTCTTTGTACAGGAAGAGCTTTAGCTTT
>JAICVW010000592.1 GCA_025935105.1 Nitrososphaeraceae archaeon | reverse complement strand
CGCAATCCACTCAAGTTAAGGTTCCGTCAGCCACATCTACTACTAATACCCCTACTGTACATGCGCCTTCAAAACATATTCTAGCAAATAGAGGTCAGCACTCTGTTACCATTCCTACTATTACTCACAACAAGATAACAAGGCTAGTATCACCTTCTCCTCCTCTGGTCCCCCCGTAAATTAGATAATGAAAATTTACGTTATATTCCTGGTTTAACATAGTCGTAACACTAAATCATTTGCTTCACTTAAAACTACTATACCAATATCGATAGTCAGGCAATGGAAACTAAAGCCAAAAGACAAATTGTATTGGGAATGGGAGATAAGAGGTGGTAAAATGGTTGCAGTAGTAAGAAAGCATGAAGAGAAAACGAAGCGTAAGACCTAATAATAAAATTTGAATTGCTGTTCCTTCGGAAATGTCGGAAATTGGACACCTAACTAAACAAGCCGTGTAAGACTAGCCGACTTAAAGGAACCGCATCAGTAACTTTGAATTGTAGTATGTAAAATTAATAACCTTCTATTACCAATGCAGTTACAATCAATAACCCTATATTGCAACTTCTAAATCTTCTGTGATATGATGATAAATTAGAAAGGTAGTATCAAAGCCGCCTTGACTATTCATAAAAAAAAAGACACATGCACAGAAAACAATTATTTTCAACATAAATATCGGAAAAGTTGGGATTGATTATGTAGTCAGTCTATGGTAGTTTACATCCTTTAACTCATAATGGGGATTGTATGCATCTAATCTTAATATATTTTTATAACATCCATATGGTATGAAGCTTAAAAGTAGAAAAACTATTGAGGGATTCTACAGAGCACCTCATAGAGCCATATACAAAGCAATGGGGCTTGTTGACGAAGATTTAAACAAACCATTAGTAGCTGTCTCTTCTACATGCAATGAAGCCACACCTTGCAATATACATCTTGGTAGACTTGCACAAAAAGCCAAAGAAGGTGTAAAAGATGCAAAATGCGCTCCGAGAGAATTTACTGCTATATCCGTATCTGATGTTATTGCAATGGGTCATGAAGGAATGAAAGCATCTCTAGTAAGTAGAGAAGTAATTGCTGATTCAATAGAGCTGATGATGATAGCCCATCATTACGATGGAATAGTGGGTATTGCTGGATGTGACAAGAGTTTACCTGGAACATTAATGGCAATGGCACGTCTGAATTTACCAGCTGTATTTGTATATGGCGGAACTATAATGCCTGGAAACTGGAATGGCAAGCAAGTAACAGCTCAAGACGTTTTTGAAGCGGTAGGAACGTATCAGTCAGGGAAATTAAATTTACAAGAACTAATAAGCTTGGAGAATGTTGCCTGCCCAACTGCTGGCTCTTGTGCTGGAATGTATACTGCTAACACCATGGCTTCAATAAGCGAAGCTGTCATTGCCAGGAAGTGCATCTCCTCCTGCTGAAAGTGACAAACGACGACAGATTTGTTATGACTCGGGTAAGACAATTATGAAGTTGCTTGAAAATAACGTCCGTCCAAGAGACATCATGACTTTTGAGGCATTTGAAAATGCTATTACTGTAGTCAACGCAGTAGGAGGATCTACAAATGCTGTACTTCATATTCTAGCAATTGCTAAGGAGGCAGGTATTAAACTTGATCTGAAAGATTTTGAGAGAATTCGTAAACGAACACCACATATAGCTAATCTGCGACCAGCAGGAGTGTATGTAATGCTTGACCTAGATAAGATAGGTGGAGTTCCAGTGATTTTGAATAGACTTCTTAGAAAGGGGTTGATCCATGGGGATATTATGACAGTTACAGGTTCTACTATGAAGAAAAATCTTGCCTCAATGAAATCCGATTTGACTACTTCACAATTAAATCAAGAAATCATCAGACGTCTAAATGATCCTATTAACAAGGAGGGCACACTTAAAATTCTAAAGGGTTCTTTAGCTCCAGATGGAGCTGTTGTAAAAATTACCAATACAAAGACAACAGCAAAGTTTGTTGGTAAGGTACGGAGCTTTGAATCTGAGGAGGATGCTTTTCAAGCAATACTGAAAGGAAAAATAGACGAGGGAAATGTTGTAGTAATTCTATACGAAGGTCCAAAGGGAGGACCCGGAATGAGGGAAATGCTATCGGTCACAGCAGCCCTGGTAGGCCAAGAAATAGGAGACAAAGTGGCATTGGTTACCGATGGGAGATTTTCTGGCGCCACTAGGGGATTAATGATAGGTCATGTCTCACCAGAGGCAATGGTTGGTGGCCCTATTGCACTCTTAAAGGATAATGATCAAATAGCAATAGATATTACAAACGGAAAGATAGACCTTTTAGTGTCAGAATCAGAGCTGGATAAGAGAAAGAAAAAGTGGAAACCAATAAGACCGCATTACACGACAGGGGTCCTTGCAAAATATGCTTCGCAGGTGACTTCAGCGGCAGAGGGAGCCATTACCCACCCTATAAGATAAGAGTTTATATGGTATCACAAATTACCTTTTGTAGATAATAATGCTGCAAGCTAAAGAAACAAGTGTATGATTGCATAAATCTATGATCACTTATGTGTAATCGAGGTTTCCTCTTCTTCTAGTTCTCTGACTTTTTGCAGCCTTCTCTTCTATCAATCAATT
>JAICVW010000744.1 GCA_025935105.1 Nitrososphaeraceae archaeon | reverse complement strand
CTGGAGTAGTATCTGTTAATAATATAGTGGCATCTGACCCACGAGTTTCGTTCGGCTGTGTCAAGAAAAGTGGCTTTGTAGAGAATTATCAAGATATGGAATGTTAGAGTTTGTCAATATCAAGTCAGTTAGGTTCTATGATCAGCTCGTTCACCAACATCATGTAGAGTAGCCTGTAGCAAATAATAATAATACTGACAACACAAACAAACAAGCAATAAAACAGGAGTTATTCTTCAGTGTCAAGAGTTGATATGGAAAAATCTAACACACATCATAATTCGTCTAAACATATAGTAATTTTGGGCGGTGGATTTGCAGGAATCGAGGTTTTAAAAACTCTTCAGAAAAAGTTTCATAACGATAGCCGCGTTGAAATCACCCTAGTAAGTAAAGACAACTTTCTTCTTTTTACTCCAATGCTCCCTGAAATAGCATCTGGCATGATCGAAACAAGACATGTGGTAACAACAGTTAGATCATTTTGTAAACACGCTAATTTCTACGAAGCAAATATAGAATTAATAGATCTAAATAGTAAACAGATTAACATAACACATGCTATTGGCAGACAATCTCAACCAATTGATTGGCGTAAACATACACTGAAATACGATTACCTTGTTATCGCACTATAAAATTCCAGAAAGGGCTAAAGTCCCCTTTCCCTGAATCTTTGCATCAGCCTTTGGATATCTGAAGGTGGAATCTCTATGTCTCTGCCACAATTGTCCCTACCAAGTTTAGTTAGCCTGACATCATGGTTCTCTGGGTTCCTCTCTGTATACTCCTTCTCTGACAGGACAATCTCTGCAATATATGCAACATCATCACTATTGGTATATCCTCCTACAGTTTTAGCCAATGGTCTAATGTCATGCCAACCATCAGGTAGGTGACAAAGCTGGTTTAATACATTATTTGCGATGATAGCATAATCTCTTTCATCATAAGGAGGCCTTTCAGGCTGAGCCATAACTATGATCCAAACCTAGAACAGAGCCATATAAGGTTAAGGACTATTGAGGAAGTGTAGTTGTTTAGTGAAGGTGTAGACTGTTACTTAATTAGAAGAAGGATTTTTATGGTTAGAGAAATCTTGGAGAACAATGAAATGAATAATAGAGTGTCAAAGTCTATTGAAAGTAATATCCATCATGTGTAACGAAGATATCGGGCTTCTTTATACCTACAATGGTCGTAAAATGCCTTTCTAAGAACGTTTCCAAACCATGCTTTCTCAATTCGCCAGTAAGAAGATCATTACATGTATTTTCACTCATTTTGCCGAAGGTTAACATTCCTCGAAACTAGATAGTCAGTAGTAAGGGTTTGATTTAACATTTCTTAGATGCATTCTGGATAACAGTTTTCTACTTGTTAGTGCCCTGGATATCTATTCCACAAGCCAAGCGTAATCCTAAAGGAAGACCATATCAGGGCGAGATATTCAATTCTGTAAGACTACCACGAAATAGAGGACTCAAAGCATGGAAGGGTAGAGGTACTTTCGGAAAAGCTCCTAACGTGGGCAGGTAATGCCAATTATT
>JAICVW010000020.1 GCA_025935105.1 Nitrososphaeraceae archaeon | reverse complement strand
ATCCTATATATGAGTAATGCGATGCGTTAATTATAAATTGGCAAGACCTGTGATAACCAATCTGCTACTTCCCAGGTTTAGATTTAACGGAAGCATTTTAAGTTTAAATTCCGTTCATCACCGCAGATCTCGAGAATTGACTAAAAAATTTAACTTTTGCAAAAAGAAATTGAGGGAATGGAGGATGGCACCATCTGTAGTTATATTTTTAGCTGCCACGTGTTCGCTATTAATTTCTTCTTCGTTCCAAGTTACCTATGCCCAAAATATACAAAAATCAATACCTCATAAGCAAAACTCCCAAATTGTTATGAATAGCAGGATAACCTTCAGGTCAAACACAAATCAGTATCCAATAAATTATCATATCACAAATGGCAGGATCAGCGGTATTTCCATAGAAAAGGATAACACTACGCTTCTTCTGAACGTTACATCTGTTTCAAACGGAACTTTGATTATTGAGCTGCCTAGAAATGTAATAGATTCGAAAGGGCCAGGAAATGTAGATAATAACTTCACTATCTTTGAGGACGGACAATACGTTAGTTACAATGAAATTGCAACCAATTCAAAATCGAGGATAATAACGCTGAATTTTGATAATAATCCCTCAGTAATTGAGATCACTGGCACTCATACCGTACCTGAATTCGCGAATATGTCAATTGTGATATTAGCAATTTCTATAGCTGGATTAATGATATATGGACGTAAGTCAAGTTTAACCGATGAAGTATTAAGATAACATTCAGTTGATCCAACCGCGTTTATATTTTTACTAAAGATTATAGTGATGTTTCAGCTTCAAATAGTTCTAATATCTGAATTGCCAATTAATGGTCGGCAGCAGACTGCACACTACTTTAAATCTCCGCTAGGAGACGTTTCTTAAGAATTGTCTGAACATGAACTAGGGGGAAAGTATGCTATCCGGTCTATTCCCTACCATGGATCATCGATGATTAACATTTGCGATTTGGAATTAGTGGGAAAGCAAATTGAACAGAATAATTTGGTCATAAGACTCTCAAAGGAATATTTCCAACAAGAGATAATTGAAGACATAATGGCACAAAAACTATTAATGGATTGTACTATCGCGAATTTGGCGGGCCAACGAATCGTAGATCATGCAATAAGGCTGAATCTTGCAAAGCGAGCAAGTATTAAAACAATTTCAGGTGTCCCTTTCTTGATGATTTATAAATTCCAATTCGGATAATAAATTGAGGCAACAGGAATACAGATATTGAAATGAGCTTTGAACGGTTAATCAAGATCCCTCAGGACAGAATAGGTGTAATAATTGGCAAAGATGGCAAAGTCAAAGATGAAATAGAGCAAAAATGCAATGTGCTAGTTGAGATAAATAGTGAAAATGGTGATACAATTGTTTCAGCGGGTTCAGCCGGTTTAGATGAATCGGACGTTTTCAAAGCTATCGAGATACTTTCAGCTATCTCTAAAGGCTTTTCTCCAAATAGCGCATTCCGCCTATTTGGAGAAGATCTGCTTCAACTAATAGATATTAGATCTTATGCTGGCAAATCGGAAAATTCAATCAAGAGAATAAAAGGCAGAATCATAGGCAAAAATGGCAAGTCCAGAAAAACAATTGAAGAGTTAACTGGAATCTCTATTTCAGTTTATGGGCACACTGTTGGCTTGATTGGTTCGTTTAATGAAATAAAGTTGGCAACAGAAGCAATATTAATGATCTCTAGAGGCAGTCCCCATAAAAGTGTGTACAACATGCTACAAATAGAAAGGCGCAAGATCAAGTTAGAACGATTGAAATTATGGGAATAGGATTCCTATTGATCACACTCTATTAATTTTTATAGTAAGGATACCATTTTTATATTTGAAGTCAGAGATATCCATTTCTTCGTTCAAATCCAGCGGGATAGACTTTTCAAAGTTCTGGCCACTCTTTACGTGCAGAGTGCCTATTGTCAATTTTACATCAATCTGATCTTCTGGTCCTGGAACTTCGGCAACGAATACCATTTCGTTTTTGCTCTTCATAAGGTCGTAGACCCAATTCTTTTGTTCTATTTCTCCACTGGGTAGATAAGACTCCTCATCTTTTACAGTTCGCTTCAATTCTCTAACCCAGTAAATCATTAAGGCAGATGCAACTGAAACCAGAATGAATCCTGAGTAGCCTTGGCTCATGTGAGTTATTAAAATGTACATAACACCTAGGAAAAGCAAGCATACTAGAGGTACGAAAAAATCCATTGAATGGTCAGTAGAATACTTTTTTGTGTATCTAGCTATCCCTTGCCACCTCTGTACCTTGTAATATGGAAAGTGTAATAAATCCGTTAAGATAGCAACTCACAATCGAAAATACGGCAGTCGCCGAGCCTATGTCCTTTGAGAGTTGGCTCCTGCCTAATGTGTAATTTTGTATCACTCTGTTGCATCACCCCATCTCCTATAGGCCTTGTGTTCGATGCCGAATTGGTCTAGAATCTTACCAACAATATGCGCTATCATGTCATTAATGGATTTTGGCCGGTGGTAAAATCCTGGCATAGCAGGCAAAACTATAACCCCAATTTCGGCAAGTCGTATCATGTTGTGTAAATGAATTCTAGAAAGAGGTGTCTCACGAGGAACAATTACTAATGTTCTTGATTCCTTAATGCAAACCCCTGCCGCTCTTGAAATCAAGTTATCATCATACCCATTCGAAATGCTAGATAATGTCTTCATACTACATGGAACAATGATCATTCCATCAGTTTTAAAGGAACCGCTCGAGATCGGAGCAGCCATGTTGTCATTACTGTAATACTTGCTTGCAAGAGACTTTACGAAATCAACTGGATGATCTGTTTCAATCTGAATATTTCTTTCTCCCCATTTGCTAATTACAACGTGAGTTTCTATCTTCAACCTATGCAAGATCTGTAATACTTCTATTCCGTAAATGACGCCCGAACTGCCAGTCAAAGCAACTACTAGCCTCATTATTTTGTGAGAAGATGGATTGCACCAGTTATTAATCAATCCGGTTATAAGTCAATATACAAACAGATGGACTCTCGCAATATTAAAATTAATTAGAATTAGACATCTTTCACTTGATATATGTTAACAGTATTCGGAACAATAGCTTTGGATACAACTCGCACTCCCTTCAAGATTGAATCAAATATACTGGGTGGAGCTGCCACTTTCGCATCCATGGCGTCCAGCATATTCACAGAGACTTCGATAGTTGGGATTGTAGGCTATGACTTCCCATCGGAGTATCGAAATATCCTAGACAAGCGTATTGATACAAGAGGCGTCATAACTGACAATAGTGAAAAAACTTTTCATTATGATTCTTCGTTTGATTATGATTTGTCCCATAGAACAACTAATAAGACAGAGTTGAATGTGATCAGACAGTTCGAGCCTGTTATTCCTAATGAATATGTCGAGTCTGAATATCTTTATCTTGCCAACAACGACCCATGCCAGAACATTAAGATATTGAAATATTTTTCCAATTGTAAATTAGTAATCTGTGATACCATTGAATATTGGATTTTGAATTCATATGATAGAGTAGTAGAAATGATGAAAGCTGTTGATGGTGTAGTGATTAATGATGACGAGGCCAGATTATTATGTAAGAACACCAATTTAGTGAAATGTGCCAAAACTATAATCTCTTGGGGACCCAGTTTCGTGATTGTAAAAAAAGGTGAGAACGGATCCTTGTTGGTTACAGCGGACTTAGTATTTCCGACCACTGCGTACCCATTAGAAGAGATAGTGGACCCAACGGGTGCTGGAGACTCCTTTGCTGGGGGCCTTATCGGACACATGGCAAGAAAAAAAGATTTTTCCCTTAATACTTTGAAGGAAGCAGTGATCTATGGAAATGTCATGGGTGCTTTTGCAGTTGAAGATTTTGGTGTCAAAAGACTTCTTTCGGTCACATCAGAAGATGTCCAAACTAGGTATCAGGAATACAGGAACCTAACACAATTTTAATTCCATTACCATACGCATCCACAGGCAAATAGTGGTGGTTGGCTTTCTATTTTCCTTTCTCGCCCATATTCAAGATAGAAGTCCAAATTCGCTTACAAGCTAACTGATGCTACCAGTGATTGGATTATTGATATTGAGATTCAAAAAGCTCATTTTACTCATACTTCTAAACCGCCCAAATTTTTGCTTTTTGAACTAACGCCCATAATTAAGTTCAGCATTGTTCTTGCATGAAGAAATATTAATTATCAATTCACTGTTGTGTCTTAAACCGAAATCCAGTCGCCTAAAATATGTCAAAACTTGAAACCTGATTCGATCTAGTTACATCCTGTTTATATAAGGTGCAACCAGATGCATGATCAATGATTGGTCAATGTTAGACTCGAAACATGCTACGACTCTTCTGGAGCCTAATCTGGATTATATAGTGAGAGCGGCAACCACGGATTGCTTACATGGGCAGAAGATGACAAGTTATAAGCCGTAGTTCAAAACACATGTAGGTTGAACACTTTTAGATAAACTACAATTCCACGGCTTAGACAGGCCATACTTACAATACTACGATTTATGATGATGCCAACGTGCGAATAAGCCCGAATACGGGCCGATATTATGAAACAGACAAGACTTCACGTATCTGCCAGTAGAGTAGCAAATAATAGTTGCCAGAATCCTATTGTTGGTTTAAAACATGAACGAACTCATTCCAATTTGCGCCCCTAGCCCAGAAAAGATCAAGATGTTAACAACCAAAACAGCTAAAACTGTTAGCGCAGAAATAGTTATTCCTTTGTATCCAATAGGAAGAATTTGTCTCTTTAGCATGACCACAAATGAAATAGAAAGGAGTACCGCGATTGACAGCGAAGATATTATCGTTGCATTTTGTATCATGTTAGCTGCGGTTGCTAACGTCGGGAAAATCATATGAAAATTCTCAAATAGACCCACTGGTAATAAGATAACGACCATTCCAACAAGGAACAGAGATGAATTTTCGCCGATGAAAGATCCTACCTTTCCCTCTTGGTTAATGTTTTCTCTGATCGCGCTTTCGCCTTCACCTTCATTTTCACTAGTATCAAAAGAGCTCTCTTCGTTCCTATATTTGGTAGGATCTGAAGATTTGCCATCGTGTTCACGGAGCATCTGCAAGCCGTCTTCAGTGATGGTATAATGTTTCGAATTCTTATTAATGTAAGTACCCATCCTTTCTAGATGGTAATAAATTGATCCAGTCGATAGGCCAGTCGCGTCTCTGATCTCTGTAAAGCACGCTGATCCGTTCTTGTCTGCTATTGCCCGCAAGATCTTAATTCTAGTGCGTCTAGCGCGAAGCTGAGTCTCTCCAGTCAATGTCGATTATAGACTCCAAAATTATTTATCTCTTTCTCAGTGAACCACAAACTATGTGCAATCATTTTTAGTTCTGATTATGCGATCCAAGTACTCGCAAGACTTATACACATAACTTATGTTACCATAGAGGAAGTCAAAGTGGGGTCGTAGCGAAGCCAGGCATCGCAACGGGCTCCAGATCTGAAAAATCAGGGCTAGTTGAAGAGACCCGTGGGTCAAGGGTTCAATTGACTTTAGTCAGCACTCAGTCAGGACAAATCCCTTCGACCCCACTTCGAGTGGGTATATCATGAGCAGAATCTAGCGAGTTTGTTGAATACACTTTGTCAGTTCGGGATATGATCCAAACGTATTTTTTGCTTCCGGAATATGCTTTTCGATTGCTTTGTACGCGGAATCTACAAAGACTTTAGTAGGATCTTCCTTTCTCACAAACTTCAAGATCTTCTTTGCTGCAGAGCCTAACTTTTCGAAATAGATGACAGAGCTTTCTTCTATGATTGAATCAGCATCTGCACATGTGACACCAAACTTAAGAAGATGAGCTTCTAACTTGCCTGCGCAGTGGGCAAAATGCACCGAGTATGCGCTACTATCATATTCAGTCACTCAGACTTCACCTGACTCAATAAATATGCTATAACTACCTTTTTAACATTCCACCATAGTTATGCGTTAGTGGTGGTTGGCTTCGCCAATTCGCTTGATGGAAAATCAATTTCTGTTAACATTTTGTCTGGATCTGAATTGATACCATATGCCGAATCTAATTATCGCTACTCCTACCGCAATTACCCCGATGGAAATTGCCAGCAGATGTGGTTTAACCAACATGTTCAATGGATTTGGTGCTGAAGAAGCCAAATAACAATTATGATCATGACAGTCATTTATAATAGGATATGCTAATAGGACAACAGAAATGATTACTATCATTATCGCTCCTATGGACGATAGGACTGCACCTGATTTTATGAAAATTTTCACGTCCAATGAGACTAATCAATGAGTTAGACAATTAACTGTTGGTACTAATGTCATCTGATTTGAGTTACATCTATAGTTACAAATCGATATGTGCTGTCCTTTGAGACTTTTCTAAATTGCTCATTGTAGTATATATATGGTAGTTCCTTGTTAATGTGACAATCCCATAACTCGTGGATCGAATCAAAGTATTCCTTTCTTTTTTTACCCTTCATGCGAAGTATCTCGTGGCATAAGACATGGGAAAGCTTTGTGCAGTTTACATCAGCATAAAATTTTGCACGCTTGGATTCTGAACTTTCTGATTCTAATCTTTTCCATTGGATCATTCCCAAATTATCGGAGGAGTATCCTTCGGTTCGGCAATCTGTCCAAAATGGTTTGAAGTTTGCTAGATAGAAATGGTAGACCGATTTGCCACGTTCGATGTGATCCCTAGCTAGATAACTGATGGACATTCTATCAAATATTCTTCCGGGGACAACTGGCAAGATATCAGCCTCAACGTTAAAATCCAGATCAAAATTGCGTTTTATCCACCATCGGTAAAACCTTGCCATCGAAGTGACATAGCCCCAATCCTCACTCTGTCTCACCTCCCATTCTTCGTTCCATGCAACGTAGATGAAGAACAGTTTTGAAGGATGCATGATGGTGATACCATTTTTGAGGTATATATTATAATAAACAAAAAAATAATTGTATCCCCTCGCATTGATCTCACTTTTATCGATAGATTCTTAATGCGGTTACATTAAGACCAATACGATGATATAATGGTGCTCACCAGGTTGGGGACAATAACTCTTTTGGTGGCAGACATGGAAAGATCCATAGAGTTTTACAAAGGCCTGATTGGGCTTCCGTTGAGGCAACAATCCTCAGAATGGACTGAATTTTTCGATGGTGGCACTACTTTGGCGTTACATCCTACAAAGAGGAGGGACAAGATAAAAGCCTCTCCTACAATATTAGTTGGTTTTATGGTCAATGACCTAGACAATACGGTTATACGACTGAAAGAAAAGGGCGTGAAGTTCTTTAAGGAACCACGACAAGAACCATTCGGTAAACACGCTATATTCGAAGACCCTGACGAGCATTTAATTTCAATTGTTCAACTCGAAACTAAGTCGGCTGAAGGGTTCGACTTGTTAGGACTGATAGGTGCTGAATAACCAGTATTTTTGTCATACTCATAGCAAAGTTAATTTGACCCTTGTATGATAACATGAATCAGCCGGCCATAGGGGCAGGGCGCGACCCGGTCCCATTCCGAACCCGGAAGTCAAACCTGTCGTCGCTGCTGTATTACTTACCTGCGTGAGCGGTTGGGAAGCAGCAGTGCTGGCACTAGATCTTGTATTCTATGTATAAGATGGGATGGAAGTCTGTCTCACTCTTAAAAAAAGACTTGAAATACCTGAATCAGTCCTATAGCCTATTGAGTAGTTATGGAGGCGGTATCGAACATTAGATCTGCCCATTTGCTTGATCAATCAGAAATTTTATCAAGGTACGAACACCGAATCCTGTTGCTCCTTTGGGATTGTAGCTCTTCTCGTATGTTCCGTCTTGAGTCCAAGATGTTCCTGCAATATCTAAGTGAATCCATGGAACTTCATTTGTGAAATTGGAAAGAAAAGCTGCCGCTGTGATGGCCCCTCCTGGTCTACCCCCTATATTTTTGATATCTGCTACGCTACTTTTTATCTGCTCGTGATGTTCTTCAAATAATGGCAATTCCCAAATTTTTTCTCCAGTTTTTTTAGATGCCTGAATTAACTTTGTTGTTAACTGTTCGTCCGAGCCAACGAGTGCAGCAACATTGGCACCAAGGGCAATAATAGCTGCTCCTGTCAGGGTTGCTAGATCTACAATTGCTTTAGGTTGAAATTTTGATATGCCATATGCAATAGCATCAGCCAGGATAATTCTACCTTCAGCGTCGGTGTTCAGCACCTCTACGGTTTTGCCGTTATACATGGTTATAATTTCTCCTGGTTTATAAGAGCTACTGGAAGGCATATTCTCGACTGAAGGAATAATGCCTATCACATTTATCTTGAGACCTAATAAAGCAATTGCTTTGAGTATGCCTAGCACTGCACAACCACCACACTTGTCGAATTTCATCTCATCCATTTTATCGCCGGGTTTCAAAGAAATTCCACCAGTGTCGAAGGTAACTGCCTTACCGACCAAAAGATATGGTTTTTGGCTATTAGAACCACCGCTGTATTTTAAAACTATCAATTTGGGTGGGTTATTGCTCCCTTTGCCTACGGACACTATTCCATTCAATCCTATCGACTCCATTTCATATCGTTCCAATATCGTTACTTGGATTCCGAACTCTTCTAGTGCTATCGCAAGTTTGGCAATTTGTGCAGGAGGACATTCGTTGGGAGGCAGGTTACTGATATCTCGAGTATAGTCTACTGACCCTGCAGTTAATTGGGTCTTATTCGCAATTATCTGGAATCTTTCAGAGTCTGATTCGACCAAAATAGTAGCAAGTACAGGTCCAGAGTTTGTGGACGTACGATTTGTTTTATATTTTTGGAATGAGTATAGGGAGAGATGTAGACCTTCAACAATAGCTTCTATTAACGAGTCATCCACCTTACTAAAGGGTAATACAGCTAACTCTTCAATATTTGACTCCCTTGCTTCCAAAGCTGCTTTGCCTGCAATAACTCTAGCTTTTTCGTTTGTGAATTTCTCCCTCTCTCCCAGGCCAAATAGCATAATCTTTCTGATTGGACCCCTTCCTACTAGTCGGAACATCATACGTGAACCAAAATTCCCTTTGAATTCGTTATTTCTGATTACGTCGATTATTGCAGCTTTTATTGCTTCGTCAATGAACTTTGATTCTAAAATATCGGCCTCGTTTTCAAATACACCTATAACTAACGCCGCGGTTTGTATTTTGTCCAAAAGATCTGTTACCTCAATCCTGATCATGGTTTAGCGTAACTCTTTAATTATTTTAAATTATCTAGGCGGTAGTTTGGCTAAAATTTGAATCTTACGTGCTCATTGCTTCAAGTATGTAACTATATCTTTTTATTTTCCTTGCCCAGCTCTTCTTATGATCTGATTAGAGATGAAATGAGATGACAAGGGGTTGTGATAATCATGGGTTTTAGAATGCGCTATTTTGATCTTAAGAGGAAGATATGTGATATACGTATGTTGGCAATCAGAGGTATAGCAGAAGCTGGCTCAGGCCATCCAGGTGCATCATTTTCTGCTGCGGAGATTATGGGCGTTCTTTATCATCGAAAGATGCGCCATTTACCTGACAAACCAGATTGGGAGGACAGGGATTATTTTATCAACTCAAAGGGACACTCTGCTCCTGGATTCTTCGCAACATTGGCAACTGCTGGGTATTTTCCGCCAGAAGAAATGGAAACTCTCCGCAAGCTAGGGAGCCGGTTACAAGGTCATCCTGTAAGATACACTCCTAATGAAGTTCAAAGTGTGCCTGGCATCGAATTTTCAGGTGGCTCTGAAGGGATCGGTCTTTCTGTCTCGATAGGCATAGCTTTAGCAAATAGGTTAGACGGAAGAAAGAACCACGTATTTACCTTAATTGGCGACGGCGAGTCAAACGAAGGCCAGATCTGGGAGGCAGCTATGGCAGCCGCCAAATTCAAATTGCATAGGCTGGTCGTCCTATTAGATCGTAATCGCATCCAACAAGATGGTTTCACGGAAGATGTCATGCCACTCGATCCTACTCGCGATAAATGGTCAGCTTTTAATTGGAATGTAATCGAAATCTGTGGTCACAACGTAGAACAGATTACCGACGCTCTAAACAAGGCTAATGAAATGAAGGATAGGCCTACAATAATTGTAGCCAATACCATTAAGGGAAATGGGATCAAGCACATGACAAATAATCCTCAGTGGCACGGTAAAGCGCCCCCGAGAGAACATACTCCAATACTGCTCGAAGAGTTGAGGAGTGAATGTTTTATAGCGCCTTCAATTATAGCAGGCCAACAAGAGAATTACGAAGAGAAGATTAAAAATGCAGAACGGGGAGGTGCTGACATCATACATCTCGACATAATGGACGGTAAGTTTGTACCCAATACTACTTTCTTTTCTGATACGATCAAGCAGCTAAGACGTATTACCACACTACCATTTGATGCTCATCTGATGATCGAAAATCCACTAGATCACATCCAAGATTATATTGATGCTAGGTGTGATGTAGTTACGGTTCATGCAGAAATGTGTAACGAAAGTCAATTTTTACAAATTATCGACAAATTACTTTCAAACGGAATCAGCCCAGGTATTGCCCTCAACCCCTCTACAGATATTCCATCCTGGCTCTACTCTCATCTGCGTGATCTCGATGTGATTTTGATAATGTCCGTGAATCCTGGGTTCGCAGGCCAGAAGTTTATTCCTGCAATACTATCAAAAATCCACGAGATTAATCAAAAAGTTCGCAAGCACGGATTCCGGGGTTATATTGAGGCTGATGGTGGAATTGATGCTACAATAGTGCAAAAAGTGTACGAGGCTGGCGCTAGGATATTTGTGGCCGGAAACGCTGTTTATGGAAGCGGTGACATTCATGGTGCAATTATCCAGTTAAGACACAAGGTAAACGTAGCGCTTGAGAGAAAGCTATTGGACGAATCAAACGCGATAGGTATAAGGAATGATTGGTTGAAGACACGTAAACATATATTGATTCCACTCGCGAATGAGCTAGGCATAGAGGAGGAATTGCATGCTCTTAAGTAACGAACAAAAAAAATCTGATATGAGGGGTGCCTACGGGGATGCTCTTGTAGAATTGGGAACTGATAACCAAAATATAGTTTGTGTCGGAGGAGACACGACAGATTCACTGAAAATTAAGAAATTTGGAGACCATTTTCCAGACAGGCTCTTTAACGTGGGTATAGCTGAGGCAAATCTCGTTTCAATTGCGGCTGGACTTGCGATTGGTGGTAAAATTGCATTTGCAAGTACATACGCCGCCTTTCTGCCAGGGCGATGTCTCGATCAAATACGCAATGCTATTTGCTATCCCAACCTTAATGTGAAACTCGTGGTTTCACATGCTGGTCTAACTGTTGGACCAGACGGTGCATCTCATCAGCAACTAGAAGACTTTTCGACTATGAGAGCTATACCAAACATCCAAATAATTGTTCCTGCCGATGCGGTGGCTGCACGGTATTTAATCCGGTCGATTTCTATGATTGAAGGACCATTCTATGTTAGACTTGCGAGGCCAGCCAGTGAGGTGTTATACGATGACAATGCACTTTTCAAAGTAGGTTCAGGAAATATCTTGCTAGAAGGTTCCGATGCGACGATTATTGCTTGTGGTTTAATGGTGTCAAGAGCTCTAAATGCTGCGAAACAATTGAAAGCTAATTATGGGTTGTCTTGCCGAGTAGTTGATATGTTTTCGATTAAACCTCTCGATGCTCATTTGGTAGCTAAATGTGCGAAGGACACAGGAGCAATCATAACCGCAGAGGAACACAATATGATTGGAGGACTAGGCTCGGCAGTTGCAGAGTCATCATCAGAATCCTATCCAATCCCAATTAAAAGAGTTGGGGTACGAGATACCTTCGGAGAATCAGCGAGAGATGGAGAGATCGATGCTTTATTAGAGAAATATGGACTAGATACTAAAGACATCGCCCATGCAGTTATCGAATGCAAGAAAAGGAGTAAGAAATGAAGATATTCCTGGATTCTGCCAATCTATCATCTATTAAAAAATATAATGATATGGGGGTAATCGATGGTATCACAACTAACCCTACTTTACTATCCCGAGAAAGAGACAATCCGGCTACGTTAATGCGAGAAATCGTTGGCATTGTTAAGGGTCCTGTGAGTTTGGAGGTGACTGCAACAAAAACCGAGGAAATGGTGGAACAAGCCCACCGTCTGATAAAATACGGTCAAAATGTCATTGTCAAAATTCCGATGATACCGGATGGGCTTAAGGCTGTTAGACAGCTCACGCATGAGGGCATCCCTACCAATGTGACACTTGTATTTTCTGCGAACCAGGCGTTACTAGCCGCAAAAGCCGGAGCATCATACGTTAGCCCATTTATTGGGAGGCTGGATGACATCGGTCAGGATGGCCTAGAAGTTATTAGGCAGATTGTTCAGATCTTTCGGAATTACGAGTTTGGAACAAAAGTTCTAGTTGCTAGTGTAAGACATCCACTCCACGTTATAGAGTCAGGTAGAATTGGAGCTGATGTAGTTACCTTGCCACCTGAAATCTTGGCTAAGCTAATTATCCATCCCCTAACAGACAATGGCCTTGCTTCTTTTCTGAAGGACTGGGAGCAGTTAAAGAAAGAAACTCCGAATGTTGAAATTTAATTAATCTCGTAGCAAATGTATCACTCTATTAGGTATGTCCTCCAATCTGCTGACCGCAAGGCTCTTTTCGTAGGTCAAGTACTTCAAATTTGAACCTATGCTAATCGCGTCGTTCAAATTCCTACCTAATCCAAGTGCGACCATGTGTATTCCCAATTTCCTGTATGATAGAACCATTTCACGGACGGCATCAAAATCTGAGGGTTCCCCATCAGTTAAGGTCACCATGATGTCTGGCTTGAATGACTTTACAATTGGTTGTAGTAATCCATACATTTCTGCGAGCGGAGTCCCTCCACTTGCACGTATCTGGGCCAGTCTACGAGCTCCGGTTGCTGACCACTTTGCATTTTGCGGCTTTATTATCCAACATTTTAATTGTGTTGATTCCGTACTGAACGCGTAAACTGCAAATCTAATACCTAGGTAATGCAATGCTTCGCAGAGGGCGACTGTCGCCCGCTTATACTCTATCTCCACCTGTTCTATGCTGCTAGAATGGTCTAGCAGAATTGCAACTTTTGATTTAAGCATGAGTTTTAAATCGGTCAAAAAATTCTGAGGGAGCATTTCGACGTAACTGTCAGGATCGAATTCCTCCCCTGACTCTTCATGTCTTTCTAGCCACCCAGTTTTCCAATCTCTGAATTTAGCCTTAACCTTCCTAATTAAATCTGTATCATATATAGGCGATGGGTCTATATTCATCATCTCGGGAACGCTTAGTCCCAAGTTTTCCAAGCTCTCGTAGCCTTTGTTTTCAGTCCTTTTGCTTTCTTTTAGCAATGATTCGTACTCTCTGAGTACTTCACTTCCTTCAATAATTTCACTTGAACTCTTCTCGATATCCTCTATCTTGCTAGTTCTTTTTACGATTTTTTCAATCTGCTTTACAAGTTCGCTCTGGTTCATACCTAGCCCTGTTAACCTTGTTCTGGGAGTCAGTATAGCTACTGAAGTGAGGGAATCCAACTCAAGCATTTTAATCAATTGGGGTATGTGTTTCTCAATCCAATCTGTGGCATGGTGGTTCTTGATTGCATCGTCTACTGTCTCATTAGCAAATGAAGATGCCTTTTTTACCTTTTCCAAATCGTTCCCGTACAATTCACCTTTGAGATAGCCTGTGAGGAAGTACTGAGAAAAGGCCTCAAGGATTTTTGATTTTCCGTAAATCGAATTGAGCAAGGGACGTGACAACCAGGATATTCCTTCGTTAAAGATGAGTTCTTTAATCATCCCTTCCCAATCTTGCAACCCGAGAATTTCAACTCGTTTGATCTCTAATGTATTGAGCAGAAATCCAAAAGCATGTTCATTGCTCAATGTTTTGGTTGAAAAGTGCATTCGCATAGCTTCGTGCCATAGACCCACCCGCCACTGTCTGTATTGTTGGAAACCACTTCCGAGATAGTAGGTAAGGAGGGGTAGGAAGATTTGATTCTTGTCAATTTTTGTGAATGGCATCTTTTCCTTGTTCAGTATTATGACCGTCTTATCGTTGCCAGACCAGCGCCGACTTAGAAATGTAGCAAGGTCAATTAAAACGTCGCTACGCAAATGGGTGAAGTCTATCTTAGATAATGTCATAGTGCGAGTTTGTTTAACCTATTCAACTAAAATAGATGGTATCATATCCTTAACCTTCTGATATTCAACTTCTCCCCACTGATCATATGCATTGGCATAAACTATTTCGGCAGCCTGTTTTGCATTACTCCCAGTGTTAAGAAGCTTTGCGAAGGCTATTGATTCCCTTAAACTTGGGCTATAGTATAACTCCTCGATGGCTGCAGCTTCCCGTAAGATCTTTGCTAGCTTGATCGCATGTCGTATATCTGCAAGCTTGGATGAATCTACGGACGTATGTCGCCTCACAATT
>JAICVW010000062.1 GCA_025935105.1 Nitrososphaeraceae archaeon | reverse complement strand
TAGGAATCGCACTTCTTGGGTCAGCTGTAGAAGTAGCTCATGCTCGTATTAGAGCAAACTGAACAAATCTCATTTCTATTTACATCAAGTGTAAGGGGGCCTCAATTCTCATTCCAAGATTCTGTTCTTTATTTTTCCGTTCAGTTTTCCGAGCGTCTTCAATCATATATAGAGATGGCCATTTGTAAGAAATACCGAGCCTTCATAAATCCCATAAGTCCTCAAATGAGCCTTCTAGGAAATCTTGGACATTATTTATGGAGTATATCTGGTCTGAAATGGGTTCACTAGTAATTCCTTCTCTACCGACATAGAAGTGCTCACAGGGAACATCAGAACCCTCTAGTAATTTCCTGACTTCCTCTTTGTCCCAAGGATTCTCATAACCCTGAGCATACTCCGTTACGGTAGGCTCATTCGCATGCTTTTCCTGACTGTGACGCCAAACAATAACGGGCTGTTTGTGATATCCGTACAGGTCGTGTGAGAATGAAATAGGCTTGTTATCTCCACTCAGACAGCGTTTAGTTGCATTAAAGAGGTAATACTCTTCGCCACGTTTAATCTTCACTCTGTAGATGGCATTTATATCAATTTTGAGAGTATCCTCTCTCTTACTACTTGCATAGTCAAACCACATTTCCAGTTCGTCTTCTGCATCGATTTTGTATTCCTACATCTTTGTCAAGAGCCTTTCCAGCATCGCGATATGCATTCATTAAAGTACAAACTCTTGAGGGTAGTGGGATTTTGTTTCCTTTCTCCTTTTTTTGTAAATTCGAAGTTTGAATTTGATGTAACCATCGATATTATTCTAAGAGCTAGCGGTTCGTTTTAGCTCTTTCTCCTATGCTATGCTAATTTGAGTCAAGTCTAGTAAAACCTCTGCATCGAAAACAGATGCGATTATTGAATAATCTGTAGGTGCATCGGCCCTTAACATGATACTTGCTTAAGTGATTACGAGACTTGCACCGGAGTTCTTTTACTTTTGGGCCATCTTATCTTTTACCTTTTACTTCGGTTGTCTAATGTGGCTTATTTATTATCTGGCAAATTTTTAACGAAGTTTAGTAATTCAGGCCTTCTCTTATACTCTTCTCTGAGAAACTTGGGATACACTTTGTCTAGTAACGTTTCCCTGAATAAACGGTACTTTAAAAAGCCGTCAGCGCTGTTTGCCTCTTTATCCTTTTCCCCATTTTTACTTTCAGACACCTTTCTCAAAAATTCAAAACGTTTTTCTGGCAACCATTTATGAATATCTTGTTTATCGCATATCACCCTGCAGTGATAATTATAAAGTAAGGACATATCTCGTTCCGTAGCGTCTTTTTCCAAACGCTCGATTTGTTTATTCAATATTGTCTGTTCTTTTTTCTTTCTTTTTTTCCTTAGTCTAACTGATTCGGTAGCCGTAATAGCTTCGACCTCTTTTAGCATCATAGAATAAAGATTGTTGTACATGGCCTCATTACTAAGCCCATAGTCATCTCGGTCACGAAATGCCTTTTGCTCGAGCTGTCTGTATAGATCTTCATTATTCAGCTTACACTTCATTTTAGTGACCATTGTCTGTGCATAAAGATTATTGAACCTCTCTTGACCAAATGACTCAAGGTACCACTCAAGTGAATCACGTATGAGCTTAGATTTACTAGATTTAGACTCCCTGGCTAACATTGGCCTAAAACTAGACGATTTCAATATTGACAGTTTTAAGATATTTTCTATGCTCTCATTACTGAGCATACTAGCACAACCCATGATTAGGTTGCACATATCCTTACTTCTTATATGGTACGCAAATTCATCGTTTTGTCTTTTGTTTATCATTATTATATCGTAATAGTCTTTATAGTTGGACACAAACTATCATAGCATTTCTTAACATCTGCTTCATTGAAATTAATGTGAGAAAATAAACCTGCATTTGAATGGTCTTTGTTCTGGATTATATCAGCGGCAGTGACACCCTCATCGTTATATGATTCCAACCTAATTAGGGCTGGTTTGAGCCCTTCTGCCTCAACCTTGACCCCCGCTGCTTTCCAACGCGAAGAACCAGCTGCTGCTTGAAAAAGTAGAAGTGTCAGGATTTTTTTATTCTTTCTTTGCTGAGTTTTTTCTTTTTCTTCTAGGTCTTCTCGCTCTGATTCTATCCCCTCAAAAATATCATATTCTAACTGAAATCTTGTGGCTTCGCTAAGTTAGTATGGTTTTTCATTATTCTTATTTTTCTGCTTCTGTAGTATACATGATTTCTTTATTATACAAGCATCACATAGTTTGATTAGATGTTTGAATAGTGTAGCCCAACTCATTCCTTTATATGATTTTTTGAGTGTACTGAAAAGATTAGTGGCTGTTTTATCTCCTTCAACAAGTTCGCTGACTATCATTCTATCGACAGCATGGTTATAGTCAGTCAATTCTAGTTCTACACGTGTAGAACCTCCAATAAAGTTTAAACCATTCTAATTTTTCCTAACTATCCATGAGAAATAAAATCCGAACTGGATTTTCGGTCGACCAGAAATTATTCCATATGACCGAAATAGCCCGTGGCGATGTTTCGAGAAGCAAGTTTATTTCAAAATTGCTAGAATAAGCCCTACAATCAAATACTACGAGGGAAAATCCGTGACGGCTCTAAAGTTTGCAGCTCCCGAGCCATCACGACAAATCTCGACGAAACCCATTGAGGAGGCTCCATCTAGTGAATAGTAATAGCAAACTTCCAAAAAAGTGTTCCTGTAGCGTTAATCAGCTCTTGCGAGAGCTAAAAATTGTTGATAATATTCAGGAACTTATCGAAAAATCTAATGCTTTAGAACTAAGACATATTCAGCTCAGGCTCGAGATTGAGGACGTTGCCACATAATGGCTGTACAGACACGACGAGAATTAGTTGCTGGCGTAGATGTCACCCCTAGGAGTCAAGCTAGAATTGTGGACGAGTTACTATACATGTTTAGAACCACGGACGCAAAAATAGATTCTAAAACTGGTCACAAACGTTCTAAATATGAAAGGAGGGCAGAGTTCATTCTCTACAGGATAAACCTGTACAAACCTGCACCTGTTTTTGAAATATATGAGAACGAAATACCAGAAGACCTAAGGGCAGAGTTAGACGAGTTAGATGAAGATTCCTTAGACGATATAATGGTAGAAACCATTTACAGACTGCTAGATTTACTTAATGTTTCAAAATTCAAGATAGATGTTCCCAGAAGAAGCATTCGATGGGAGTTTAAGGAAGGCGACGAATAAACAGGATGGTATTAGCAGGTAAGAGCAACAAATCCAATGATAATGACAAAGTAGCAGACACCGCGACTTGGCGTAAGGGATTATTTGAAAGATATGAAACCCTTAGAAATATCACATTAGAAAATATGCCTAAATTATGGTCGGGTTTAGAGTTTGCACTTTCAGTTAAAACTATTTTGAATATCAAGGGCTGTACCTTGCCATTTGGTGGTATAATACTGGGTCCATCTAGTTCATTAAAGACAGTAATAGTTGAGTTATTCAGAGGATATCCAAATACACATTATACTGACAAATTTAGCGCAAGGTCAATG
Organism: Nitrososphaeraceae archaeon; assembly: GCA_025935105.1. Taxonomy (GTDB): domain Archaea; phylum Thermoproteota; class Nitrososphaeria; order Nitrososphaerales; family Nitrososphaeraceae; genus Nitrosopolaris. The sequence goes on along the minus strand of JAICVW010000062.1, from coordinate 5,909 downwards.
GTTTCCCACAACTCTGGTCTATCAGAGGAGAAACTACAACAAATCGATATGCTTCCAAAGATTAAAAACAAACTATTTCTGACGCCAGAACTTGCACCAATTTTTTCAGCCAGAGAAGAAGACTTGATAGAAATACTTGGAATCATGACAAGAATCTTAGACGGTCACGGCTTTGAGAGTGATACGGGCTCGCAAGGACATAGAGGATATGCTGAAGATATTATGTTTGTATGGATAGGCGTTGCTGTGGATATTCCATATCGAGTGCTTAAACAACTGTCAGTCTTGGGACCAAAACTTTACTTCTTTAGACTTCCCAAATCTGAAGAAGCAGAAGATTACTATTTTGATCAAAAAGATCATGTTTTTGCTGAGAAGAGACAGAAAATCCATCTAGCATTATTGGAATATTTGGGATACTTTGATATGAATCCAGATGTCGAACTTGTACAAGTAGACGAGTCAGCAAGTAGTTTTGGTTTACCAAAAATACCGTTAAATCATAAAGACAAGGACGAAGAATTAGCCCATAGATATATTATCAGACTTGCTATTTTGCTATCGCATTTAAGGGCAGTCGTTCCAACATGGGAAACCAGAGATACGCAAGGTACTGAGTATGCCTATACATTTGCGAACATAGAAGACCCATCAAGGGCGATTGAAGTATTACGTAATTTGGCGCGTGGACACGCCTTATCTCAAGGTAGAGAAAATATTACAGTTGATGATATTCCTGTCGTAATCCAGACTGTGTTATCAACTGCATCGTTGGAGAGAGTTAGAATCTTTGATATTTTAATCGCAAATAGAGGGAGATTGACGACTTCACAAATTGAGACTTATCTGGATATATCGCCTCCAACTGCACGCAGGACTATGACCGAATTGAAGGCTACAGGCCTAGTTGATATGACCGATGTCAGTGCTCCTGAACAACATGAGATAAGGCTAAAGGAAAAGTTCAGGTGGTTTAGTACAGAAGAGTTTTACAATCTCAGGTCATTGAAAGAAAAATCCCCCCACATAGAGAGCCTTGTTTACGTCTGATATATCATAGTCTAGTAAATAGAAATAGAAAACACATTGTGGGAAATTCTTTTGATTTTAATAATAATGACTGTCTGCGTGGGGGGGAAAATTCTTTCGATGGGTCAGTTATTAGCGATAAAACATACGAATGTAAAAAATGTGACCTACTACCAGTAGATTTGATTATTTCCATCACATGGAGAAGGTTCATGGTCAACAATGGGGGCAGTCAGTCAGATAACAGATAGATAGGCATATTGGAAAAGAACTATATTCTAAAATAATATTAGTTAACTAGGTACTTCGATACGGCCTTTATCCACGACATATGCCAAAGAGAGTTTGATTCGCAAGAGGAACTAGATGCGCATACAGCCGATTTGTTTGCTGAGCCTGTTTGTCGGGTCAACGAAGGAATGTTGCTGACAAAGGGCTTTAACTACCGATTAGATTATAGCATTTGGCCATTAGTTGTTGAGTTGACCGCAAAATCCGCTCAACTAGTCATTGGTCTAATAGACTGAATACACTTCTAGTTTGTTGTCTTAAAGAAAGAATGGATACAAGTGACCATATTGCCAATCTAGCAGAGAACGCAATTGAGACATGTATCATACGACAACTGGACATTCTAAAGTTATTACGTCAAAACAATGAGATAAAATGGGAAAATCTGGGGATAGAAAATGAATCAGATTTTAGAAAGGGGTTTCTGTTGAGCGAAATAATGCATGAGGTAGCAAACAATTTTTTCAAAACAGAAGGAAGATTTCTAAATCCTCCAGGAGTTATAGAAACATACAAGATAATCATGGGGAGAGCTGAAGATATTAAGAAAGCCACAGCAGAAAGATTTGGACCTGGAATTATTATAGTCTCATTTTCTTGTTGTTAAGTGATACGGTTCGTAGCACGATTTGTCTGGTACATTCTTCTTTTGGCTTTTTTCACCTACCCTGCTAATGTAGAATAAAAGCTATATTTCGTACTCACATTTTAGAAAATATATTTTCTTGGTAAAAATATCAGCTAAGGTCATAAAAGAAAGAAGAGAAAATGTATGGCTTTACATGCTAAAAGGCCATCGTCCTCAGGCCATATCCAAGGAGCTGAACGTATGTGACGCCACAGTTTACAATGACATCAAGTTCCTAAGTAAAAAGAGTCAGGAGTATCTATATGATTTAGCCAAAGGGACCCATGTCCTGATGTACCAAAAGGTCATTGAAAGTATAGGCCTAACATTATCGAAAGCATGGGACAAATTCAATGACCCCACTATACCAGAAAAACAAAAGGTTTCCTATTTGAAATTAACCAAGGAATGCAGTGAGTCCATGTTTGCCCTATTCACAAATGGGCCTGTTGCTCTATCTGTTCAGAATACGATAATAGAATCTGGGTTAAGGCCGCCGTCGGGAGTATATGAGAAATGGGAATTAAACCGTTATCTTGAAAATACGAATGGGGGCAAGGACAGGAAAAAAGATGTAGGTGGAAATGGGAATGGAGCCAAGGAGAATGAGGTCATGAACATAAGCAACAATAATAGCAGCAGTAATACCAATAATCTCGAGCCTACTGCCACTAATACACAGAATGAGAATGATGGTGGAAATGGTGGAGACGGAAGTGAAAGGGTGTTGATAACAGCAAATGACCCTGCATTAACTTCAATATCGACATCGACACAGTCAACGCAGTCGGCACAATCACAATTGCAGTCAGACTCAGCAGCAAACGACCCTAAATTGGAATCAGAGTCAAGTCCAAAGAAATCAAAGTCAAAATCATATTTCTACGACTTTACAGATGGCAGTATTACTAAAGTCTAATCTAAACCAACCAAATCAATCAACGTCCAGTCCAGTCAATTATTGCTCTTGGCCTAATTTTATACTGGCCTTGGCTCGGGCCATGATGTTGGTTCTGATTTAAGACCGCTGTAGGCTCATACGGTAGGTCTGTTGCTGTCGTTTTATTATTATCATTCTGGCCATTTTTGTTAGAAAACATAATTCGCTGAAATTCTGCCATGTCGGCAGCGCTCCATTTGTCCTTTACAGCGGTAGCGCCTATCTTTACAACATCTTTTTTTGACGTTGAAGTTGATATAACGCCATTGTCCTTAGCAGCAAGATTATCAAAATGAAAGCCCATCTCTTCCAAACCCTCCATGTGCTTTCGCATTATCCTATCGTAATATTCGTCTTTATCCATAGTATGATATAATACGACCTTCCTAACTATTTAGCTCCTTCTTCTATTCTATTATTAGTCCAACCATCTAACTGACATTGATAATAGTTCCAATGGAAGTGGTGCTATTTTACCAAAAAGGGAGCGATATTTGGGCTATTTTATGAGTAAAGAAAGGGGTCTTGGTGGTACTACTATGACGGGAATACAGTAACTGTGACAGAACTAGGTATGCTTACTTGTCCCAAACTGTCTGTGACCGTCAGACTGAACACTAGAGGAGTCTGATTCACTACTGGAGGTGCTAAGAAAGATGGAGTTACTGTATTTGCCCCAGTCAATGTTACAGTCACACTTCCTGGAGACTGTACCCAAGAATACGATACAATGGTAGCTCCATTTGTAGCGGAACTCCTTGACCCATCTAAGAATACGGTAGTACCTGAAGTTGCTGTTTGGGATATGCCCGCATCAGCTACTGGTGGTGACGATGGATTTGTAGGCACGCATGCACTATTTTGTAATATGTACCCCGAAGGACAAGTAGTAGTGGGCACACCAGTATTCGGGGTAGTCACACCAGTATTAGTAGGAATGCACACGCCTGCTGCAAATAGAAGACCATTAGTGCATGTATTAGTTCCTGTTAATAGGTTTTGACACTGCGGTCCTGAGGCTAGACGTCCTGTACCACATAACATTTGGAATAATTCCCACGGGTCAGATGCTTGTGCAAATACAGTTGAGGTTGGTATCAGTAATAATATCAGGCTTGAAAATACACCCAAAGCTAGGAGACTCAAATTTTTATTTTTGTTTCTTGTAATAGTATTCAGCCTACACATCAAACATACTGTAGTCAGAATTCCTCCCATACTAATATGGATGTGAAGTGAGTATAAATCGTTAGTGGAGAACTATACAGAATAGTGTCACTCCCTATGTGGTCATAGCATTCCTATACCTATCATACTATTTCTAAAGGTTTTTAGACGGTTAGAAAACTAGGCGGCCGACGACCGATAGACAGGTGATTAAATGGCATGACAAATATTGATAATAATAGTAATAATAATAATTGTTCTATCTGTAAAAGGCCTGAAATAGGAACCAATTTTCATAGGCTAGGCGACCTCCGAATATGTTATGCATGTTGGGATAAATATATAGGAATAAAACCATGATTACACGCCTCGCCTCGCTGACATATGAGCCTACTTTCAACCATGAGAGCAGTGCCAACGAGACGAAACGTATGTCAGAATGTTTCCTCTGATTATTGTACACATCTTGATATTTCAATGCATCAATCAGCTTTACTATCCATTTGATGTAGTAAATAAGAACAGGACAGTTATCTACAATGACGGCGACAACGCCGATAATTACAGCTATTATCCTTCCACTAACCATATTCAACCAAACTAACGTGAGGGGCTAACGAGATATTGTACCAGCAGTTATTCTATACCCAGCCTTCTGTAGATATCTCCTTGTAGCACTATCAGATACTCCAGATTGTTCAACTAAGTCGGCTATTCTAAGAATGCCTTCTTCGACTAATGACATTATTTTCTGTTCTCTGTTTTACTTCGTCAGGAGTCGGCTGATATTTTTTGTCTTGGTATTTGGTATTGCCATCGTCAATCATTTTACGGAAAATAACAACAATCTTTTGACCAGTTTTTTCGTTATAAATTTGAGCCAAGTGGTCAATCACTTTACCGAGAATTTCGGGTTTAAGGTGTTTAGCAGCCGTTGAAAACGCTTCGATGTCAATATCGTCAGTAACAAGAGGTTGACTTGTGATTTTGTCCTTAATTTTCACTAGTAACCCTCTAGGCTTGGCTTTTGGTTCCTCAGGGAGATAACGGGTGACGGTTCTAGTGGAACCTGCTTTTGTCATCTCTTCCTGTATGAAGGGACCGATTTCCTTGGGGGTAAAACCTTCTTTTTGGCCAAATGCGATTATTTCGTTGACCGTTTCGTTTAGGGAACGAAACATAGAAACACAAGTCTTAATTTTCTCCTGAAGTTTAGTAGGAGGTCTTTTCTTGTTAGTGTAAATGTCGGTGGTGTCTAGACTAACTACCGATTGCATATTTACTATCGACGTTTTTAATTGATAGGTGAAATAAGCACCGAAGCTAACTTTTGTTTGGCAGCTGCTAAATTATGGCCCTAAACTTGTCCTTATTGTCTCTCCAATTCAGTTCTAAAGGATGATACCACATCTTGTAAGTATTCTTTGGTAGTAATCAATTCATAGTCCCACTCATCTTTATTCCAGTCTACATAGAAACACTTCATTCGTACCTCAAAATCGACCTGATTGTACGTCATGAATAGGCCTGTTAGATTTCCACTCGCACTAATTGCTCCACCGTCTCTAAATTTTAATGTCTTTGTGTCAGGACCTGGTTTGTCAACTACAATCCCTACCATCATTTGTTTACTGGTATCAGGTAATTCTTTAAATGCTCTCTTGATCTTTTCATCGTGAGGGGTCATTCCTTTTTCTTTCATTTCTTTTGGAACGCCCCTTCCAAATATCCAAGATGGAATCTGAATCGTATCACTTCCAGGTTTATAACAATCTCTTAACAATAATCCCTTACCAAATTCTTCGATTGCGAAAGTATAGACTCCTAGTGCATGGGAGGTTTCCCAAAACTTGT
>JAICVW010000422.1 GCA_025935105.1 Nitrososphaeraceae archaeon | reverse complement strand
GAGCCTCTTCAATAGTCTGCATTACCCGACATATTCCATTTTTTGCTACGTCACGTTTGGTAATAGAAAAAGTAATGGTCATTTTGTCTTTATTGTCTATAATTATAACTACTTGAACTATTAAGTGTTTTAAATACTAAGCTCCCAAGCTCATTTAACTGAAAGTAAAAACATCATCTCCCATAGGAATGATATTTGCATGTGATTGCGACACAACGAATTTTGGGACACTTGAATCATGGATTGACTCTGGTAGTATACGTAATAAGACCGAACTCTTTGATCTCTGCTATATACTTCATTCGACTTTTTTATACCTTCGAAGGCTTGATAGGATACAATGTTGCAAACAGTGATAATGATGTCGAGAAAATGATTCATTACGCAATCATTTCATTCGGAAAATGCAAAATGAACTACAATATTATACTGGTTAACATAAGTTCGTCAACGTTTTTAAATCATATTGCCCCGTATGGACGCCCAACTGGTTATTACGTAATTATGTTAGTCAGTATAGATACTAGTATTGTTAGAAGAGAGAATTTGGCAAAATTTCCACATCTAAACTTAGCTGCTTCTCTAAAATAACAGGCCCACATACATATTTAAGACCGCCAAGGTTCAATCGGGATCTGCGTGACTGTTAATAGTCGTATCAAAGGTTACTCTTTCTAATCTAGTGACAGTATTGAAGAACCGGCCTTGATTGTTCTTGGCGAGGTTGGCTTTTGATCATTCATGGATTATCCACGTTCAACATGTTATTTATGGAGAGATATTTTTTGCAGCAAATAGTAGCGATGGAAACTTCTAGCAGGGTGACACAACACAACTATATTATGTACTCAATGCCAATTTAATCCCACTACCCCCCAGTAATAATCGCAATTTTTCCTTCAAGCTTGTTAGCTATTTTTCCTCCTTGTCCCTATCGTTATTTACATGGCATATCTAGATTTCTTGTATAACTTCTGCCAGTTGTTAATGATATCTCCCATTATATCCCTTTAGCCGAATCTTTTGATTCCACTTCGATAGCGTCTTAAGCTAAGTCAAATCTCACAACGTTAAGATGCTAATATTAGTAGTTACTATTGCTATTAGCCAATGATGGTGCCACGGGCACAAAACTTGAAAATGCCACCATAAAATTGAGATTTACCTTCGCTTCAAAAAGTGCCCAATCAGTTTAGTTTAACTATATCACTTTGGCCATATAGCTTTGCTAATTTAAAAACAGGCATAGCGCTTTAGTAACATGAATGGAAGGCTACAAGCAAACTGTACGAGAGTATTGTGTTAGATATAGTTAAGGATGCTAAAGACTATAAAATGAATTAGGTTATGAGATTCAAGTATCATAGTAGCCATAGTATTAACGAGTGTACTCATACTAATCCTCTAATAAACAAATTTGGAAACCTAGTTACATAAGTATTGGCAAACAGCTCAAACCTTCACTGATCAAAGCATTTGAAAAGTTAACAACATTTAATCCATCCAAATGCAACAATGTTGGGGCGTGTCCTCTATGACAGAGCTCAGAACTGAATATGATTCCAACTCTAAGCATTATTGGTAATGTGTCTAAATCTACAGGTATTCCAATATTCAATGGAGAAAACGATAGTCGGACTCCAGTTCAGCAAGCATTTACCTTACAACAAAAATTAACTGATGTGAACCATCCTGATCATACCTTAATAACTTATCCGAATTTAGGCCATTCATTTTATCCATCATCCCAATGGTCCACGGGAATCGGACCAATTGAACCTTATGGTTTAGCAAATATTTATGCATGGCTTGAAGCTCATTCAGGGCTTAGACATCCCTCTACTGCTGCTCCCAATGAAATGTCCGCAAATAAATCTTCTTGACTACAAATTCAACTTCCAATCCCTCTTCTAGTAACAAATGACTAGCTTCCAGCAGAAAACCAAAGTAAAGACTAAGGGATAGCCAAAAGTTTGATAAGCTTGCTGATACTTACAATGTCAGCCTATCGTTATGCTGGCGTTCTAATCTTTTGTCAACCAGGAGTTGTTGTGGTCGAAAGAAATGTTTGAACTATCTTATCGAATATATCTGGATATTGATACATCAACCCATGCCCTCCTCCTTTTATCTGCACGAGCCAAGCGTAAGATTTTTTGGGCAAGAATTAAGGAATTCGCTGCAGGTACAGCAACGTCTTCAGTTCCAGTTATGACCAAGGTAGGTTGGAAGATTTTTGTAAGCTGACTACAAACACCACTCCAGTTCGTCGCAAGCCATGCTTCATTGAGATTAAACTGTTGCCTTAAAATATTAGAAGTTACAATTTCTGTAGATTTTGGGAAAGCTATATTTGGATGGGAGTTGACCCAATATAATGGGAATGTGGTGGATAAAATTTTCTCGGGATCTTGTGTTCGATTGTTTACAAGATCAGATAAAATTTTTACTACTTGTGGGTTTTGTGGTACATTCTCTTTTCCGCCACAGGACGCACCATAAAGTATAAGCCGGTTAACTTTTTCTGGATCAAAGAGAATTGCCTGTTGAGCTACAAAAGAACCCACGGAAAATCCAAGAATATCTACTTTTTGTATATTTAGCGCGTCAAGTAAACCAACAGTGTCATTTGCAAATTGCTGAATCGATAAGGATTTGGTTCCTATTGTTGTATTTCCAACTCCCCGATTATCAAATATGATTACTGTATGGTTTCTTGAGAGGTCTCTTAGAAGAGATGGTTGCCACTGATCCATGGCAAGGCCACTACCGCTGATAAGTAAAATGGGGTCACCTTTCCCAAAGGTCTTGTATGCGATATCGATATCTCCCACATGTATTTTTTTTATAGGTATATTTTGTAAGTTTGGTAGGTTCGCATTGTTAGAGTTTGTTTGGTTTGTTTGATCGTATGCAATGTTTGTATTATCAAAGTAGTTATTAGTGGTTGTCAGTACTACGCCACTTGGAATAATGATAACAAGGAAAACAATGGCAATGAGCACAGGAATTTGAAAGTACATCAATGCTGGCATATGCTTCTTGTAAGTTATATATGTTCATGAATGTTTGCTGCTCTCACTCCTGATTCAGTCATTGATTAGGATTCAAAACATAACGATTGCACAAGCGATACTAATTTGCCCATAAATCGACCTTTTATGTAAGATGGATCTAAAAATAATACGGCATTATACTTGGTCAAAGCCAGACAAAGAAAGGATCGCTTAGATAATCCACTTAAAGAATTAAGTTCAGGTGCTATATCGAAAATGAGGCCGTTTGAACAAGCGCTTCAGCATAGCCTTGAAAACGCACGGTTTGATTCTGATAACGCATTGTGGATAGAGGAAGAAAATTGTTATTGGCTATGGAAAGAGAAGCCTGTATTGGGCTACATAACTGTCGAAAAAGTCAAATGAGAAGAAGGGGGTTGGAAAATGATAGGCGACAAACCAATGCTTAGGAATGAGAAATAAATCATATTCATATTAGCATCGTTTAGTCTGTCAAATATCATACATCACGAAAGTTTCATGAATAGATAAGTGGAGATCGAATAGCCTGAATAAACCAATCAGGTAACATGCTTCTATTTTTCATAACAAGATATCCAAATGCTGTGTCTAATACGTATTGTTTCTGTTAGGCTACCCGTATCTCTTAATGCTTC
>JAICVW010000191.1 GCA_025935105.1 Nitrososphaeraceae archaeon | reverse complement strand
GGTGTGCAATCCACTTCGTCGAGTAGTGCTGGCGGCTCTCAAGCGAGTTGTTCGTCAAGCTCCGCTACAAGTTTCGGTAGCAGTCAGTTTTCTATTGTCCCAGGAGCCACTACGGTTTCAACCAGTCAATCACAGCCTGCCATTTTGTCCTTAACCTTTCTTTTATTTTCTTTTAAGAGACGACTAACTTTCTGTACTTGTAACGTTACCGTAAACACCTGCGATGTACTATACTTCCTCTTCCGATAGCTCACTTGTCCCGTCAACCGCTCCAATAAATCCGCCCTTCTTAGATGTTCGAAGGAAGTTGTTTGATAAACGATTTTGTGGGTTTGTCAAATTTCGATAATGGCCAAAATGTTCCGCACTCACAACATAACAGCATAGACTAGATATCAGAAACAGAAACCGTGGGCTTATGGCCTGTCTAGTCTTGTCTTTTCAGACAGACGAACATATTAGGTGTTAGTGATAGATAAACAAATCTGACGCATGGGAGGTCGACGAATAGGGCCAGATTGCAGTATCTGTTGTCTTGAACCTTCAGTAAATAACGGTACACGACGAGAAAGAAAAGGTTATTGAAGACGGGGCCTTTGTTCCCCTCACTAACTCAGAAATCAGCAGAGTTTCTAGTTGGTCATACTTCTGTAGACGGAAATAGGAAAAAAGTCCAGATTTTTCTAGAAATCTTAAATGAGAAGCAGGTAGTAGTAGAGTATATCAATGATATTATCAGCTCAGTCTATTAATTACAAGTTTGATGAAGAGATTAAGTGTTCATTATGCGGGAAAAAGAGAGAAAGGTACACCTTCTGTGTGTTTGATGATGTAAAGATATGCTTGTATTGTTGGTGTAAAGATGACTTTCCAATCAATCGGCATGACTAGTTAGGTAGTAGTTAGTAATCTCCAACGTTACCATATCACCTGCTAAAGGAATTCAGTGCTCCTGAATCTTCATCCGTTTCAGTTTCTTCAAGCCTTCTCCTTTGCCACCACAGCAAACAACTTATCTTATCATAAGATATTACTGCTGAGCCTAAATAAAGGGACAAGATTGATTTGGGCCGAAAGGGAGTTGAACCCTCGACCTTTCGATTATCAGTCGAACGCTCCACCAAGCTGAGCTATCGGCCCACTGATCGTCTAAAATCTGTCAAAATCAGTGTTATTTAATCGTGTGGCCTATTGTCAGTTTCACCCAATGCATTTAAAGACTACGTTATACCTAATATTACAAGTTAAATGGCTGAAGCAATCAGCAATGTAGCCATAATTACAAAGCGAGGAAGTGCTGATGCACAAAAAGCAGCTAAAAGGATCGTTGATCTTTTTAGACCACAGAAGCCAACTGTTTATCTTACAGAGCCATTAACAATTGATGGAACGAGGGTAGTTGAAACAGAGGAGCTAAAGGATCTTAAGCTGGATATGGCTATCGCTGTCGGGGGAGATGGTACAACCCTAAGAACCTTTAGGTACATTCCGAACTGTTGTCCTTTATTAAGCGTTAATGTCGGAGGAAACAGAGGTGTTCTCTCAGAAACGGGGATTGAATCGATGGATGACTCGATACGTGCTATTCTTGGTGGGCAGTTTTTCTACGAGCGTCGTATAAGACTCATTAGCGGTACGCAACATACAATGTTCCCTCCGGCCCTAAACGATATAGTGTTAGTGAGACAAAATCCAGTTAGAACTCCAGTCGTTACCATAAGGATAATGGATGATTTCATAGAACAGAAAATGGATGGCATTATCGTTTCTACTCCGACAGGTTCGACTGGACATTCATACTCTATGGGAGGACCACTGGTTTATGAAAAGCTTGATGCTTTGCTGCTCTCACCAATTGCGCCGATGAACAGATTGCCTCGAATTGTGCTTCCCCCTGTGGACATTGAAGTCAGTATTAATCACGACACCTGCCTAATTGCAGACGGCCAAGAGGCATTTCATGTCCACCCTGAAGAGTCTGTAACGATTTCTAGATACCCATATGATGCACAATTTATACGTGTACGACCAAGAGGTATGAGACAGATTGTCAAGCTCGGCTTCTGAAGAATTCATTGTGGACTCGACTGCATTTTACATGGGATTTCCGTTCCAATCTTCATTGAAATGTTATACGACAAAGGCAGTTTATGATGAAATCGAGCACATCAAAAAGAGTTACTATAGATTGCAAGCGCTTATCGATGCAGGCAATTTGACGCTTAGAGAACCTGATCAGCCATTTGTAAAGAAGGTGATTTTTTGTGCGAATAACACAGGTGATAAATGTAGACTCTCACTTGCAGACATAATGGTTATAGCTTTAGCCCTTCAAATGGACAGGATTTTGATCTCTGATGATTATGCTGTGGGAAATGTTTCTGCTAACTTGAAGGTTCAAGTAAAATCTATCTCCTTCAATGGAATCAAGGAGTTAAGAAAATGGATGCCTTTCTGTTCCGCGTGTCACAAGTCGTTCCAGCCCGGCACAAATGAATGCAGAATTTGTGGCAGTAAACTTAGGAGACGATATAAGACCCATAGAGCTTAAATTTTCATTCGTATGTGTATACCATTGCCCCCAAGGCAGATATCATTTGGCATTATACTAAATTGTATTGTATGTAGTATCATTCCGTTGATTTGGATAGCTTAAGTTGAACCACTGTCTCTACATCATTTTTATCTCGCACAGCCTTCGAAGCGATTCCGATGTTCTTGAAGTAAAATTCTATAAAGGATACCCAGCGTGAGGCAATGCCCTCTGGAGCACTAGATCTAAGGCTCACTATGTTGTTAGACTTATCGTGGATCAGGTAGCCATGAGAACGGATTCGTAGGGCACAATCAACTATAGTCATCGTTTCATCGACGCCCAAATTTAGCAGGTTTATACCAGATTCCTGAACTGATTCGAGTATGGAAGAAGGAGAAACGTATTGATTATTGATCTGCTCGCAGACTCTCACATTTTCGATAATCTGAATCAATTCTTTTGCTTTTAATAGAGTTTGAGGATTAACATTAGCTATTTGTCTAATGTCTAAAGCAGTATTCCATTGAACTTCGAAATATTTCAATTGCAACATACCAAAAATATCAATCGTGGAAAATAGTGCAGCCTTTCCATTACTACTATCTACTGCAAACATCTTACTGGAATCTATAACTATCATGTTCAGATTGACTTCTCCAACCTTTAATTCGATATCTTCAGGAAGTGAGGAGATGTGTTCATTTCCGATACATTGAGTTGCTACCAACAATTTGATATTAACTCCGCTAGTAATTGCTTTAATGATAGGTGATCTGCATTGCGTGATGATTTGTATTCCCCAACTGTCTAAAATAGCACAAATCGAAAATTTTGAGTTAGCAATAAGATCCTTTAATTTTTCCACTGTCGAAGTAGGATCGAGAATATGATACCTTCGTTCTTCAGAAGCCTTTGGCCTTTGTTCTTCAGTGATTTTTTGCAACTTATCGACTATTCTCTTCGTATTCCTGGATCTCCTTTCATGCAGTCTCACTATATCTCTAAACGCCTCCTCCGGCGGAATGGCGCTACATACAAGGGGTTTTGACTGAGAAACAATAGAGAGCCTTTTCTTTTCCAACTTTTTCAGGGTAGAGTATACTTTTGTACGTGGCAGGTTTGCATAATATGAGATTTCGCTAGCCCCAAGCGATCCTTTTCGAATCATCGTGAGATATGCCCCTGCTTCGTATCTCGAAAGGCCTAGCTCTTCTAGGCTGCTAACTAGATCGACCGCACTGTGCTCTCTATGTGTGTCAACTGATTCCATTCGCAAAATTGTGACTTAAACCGAAAGTAAACGTAGTAGTTAAATTGATTGCATCAAAACTAAAAAAAATACTAAGCTGTTACCTCGTTTGATAGTCACTGTAGTTACGAATCTAATGTTCACAGGGATGATATTAAACGTACTGTCTTTATGTCATACTGAATCAACTTATGAAATCCAGATGGGTAACGTCAGAGTTTGGACTAAATGGTCATTACGAAAATAGTCCAAAAAATAACATGATATCACTGCAGTCGCGACTAGATGCAATTAAAAGCCATATCTCAGAGCAAATTGCCGATCTTGAAAGCTATGGTTGCAAATCATTGTCAACTAACCACAAGAGTTCCAGTAATGAGGAATCTTTTCACTTGGGAGAATATTCTGTGATTGCCACTATTCCGTTTCAGTTTAACTTTCTAGAGCAAAAATGCAACCAGATCATGAGAATGTCAAAAACACTATTAGAACGAGTATCAGATCAGCTAATGACCGTATCAGAATTAGGAGATATAGTCGTCATATTAAGTCCTGCCGTACTAATACTCAAAAGCATTCGATCCTCCTTGGCCCAATGTATACCTGAATGTTATCAAGAGCTTTGTTATATATGTGAACTCATAGAAGTTGTTCTAGTTGATGCTGCGCAACTAGGCGGATACATAATCAACTTTCAGACAGCAAATGAGAGCGCTTTATTGTGGATCTCTGAGCTAACATCAAATAACTAAAGAACAGAACAAAGTAGATGATGAAATCATAAACTACTTGTGATATCTTTACCAATTAGTTTGCAATTTTCTTGGAACACTTTCCTATCTTCCTATAATGCAGTTAACAAGTTAGGACAGGTCGTCAAGTTTTGCTCTTCATTCAGAATAGTCCAAATAATTTTGTTGTTTACCCAATATACATTTACATAATAGTAATTCAGATGAGACTCAATTTTATCTTGCGGTAATAATCATTTGAGTTTGGCCCCCCAGGAATTAGAGAACACAGCCAGCAAGCATGCGGCAGAAGCAATAAAATTGGATTCTCAGGGTTCACGCGGGATGGCCATCCAGTCGTATGAACGTGCAATAGAATCATTAGTAAAGCTAGTACAGGTCTATCCTGATTATAAACTGAATAAAATTTACATCGAGAGGGCAAATGCATATCAAAGCAGAATTGAAGCCCTGAGATTGTCCCCTAAATTAGATAGCTCCATAAATCAGAGTGCCAGGGTAACGACTCGAACTAATATTTCAAGCAAAGCCAGCAATGAAGCGACCTCTGATAATAGAAAGTCAAACGCTCCTGAGCAATGGGACGCGGCCCTTGACGATTTAGTGTTGAAGGAAAAGCCCAGAGTACGGTGGGCTGAAGTTGTTGGCCAAGAAGATGCGAAACGTGCAATAAGAGAATCAATTGTGTACCCGACTAAAAGGGCTGATCTTTTTCCCCTGGGCTGGCCAAGAGGGATATTACTTTATGGTCCTCCAGGTTGCGGAAAAACATTGATTGCTGCTGCTGCTGCTGCAGAGATTGATGGTTATTTCATCAACGTCGATGCAGCTTCGATGATGAGCAAATGGCTGGGCGAGGCGGAAAAAAATGTTTCCAAGCTTTTCACAATGGCACGCAAACTAAACGAACACGAAAATACTCCAGTTCTACTCTTCATAGATGAAATAGATTCCCTACTTGGGACTCGGAACGGCGAAGTGGGAGGCGAAGTTAGAGTAAAGAATCAATTTCTTACCGAAATGGATGGAATAAATAACAAATCCAAAGGAACGCTCCTTTACGTTATTGGTGCTACTAACAAGCCATGGAGTCTGGAATCAGGCTTCTTGAGACGTTTTCAAAAGAGGATTTATGTAACTTTACCCGACAATAGTTCGCGAACTAATTTATTTGTCCAGTATACATCGGCCTTAAAAAAAGAATCGTCGCTAAAACCTGAAGACCTCGCAAAGCTGTGTGACGGATACAGTGCTAGTGATATAAAGGATATTTGCCAATCGGCACAATTAAGGGTCGTAAACGAGCTGTTTGAGAGCGGAAGAGCTTCCGATGAGAGAGCCAATACGAGGTCTCTCTCTCTAACAGACTTTAAGGAGATTATCAAAATCAGGAAGCCCAGCGTTAGTCTTGATAT
>JAICVW010000685.1 GCA_025935105.1 Nitrososphaeraceae archaeon | reverse complement strand
GTTAAATACGGTATTATAATCCCTAGAAGGAATGCCCACAGTTGTGGCGATTGCACCTTGGTATTATACAGATTTACCAAATATTTTGTTACTTCTAATTATTGCGACAGTGGTGGCGCCCACGATTATTTACGTACTTAAGAGAAGAAGAATTCCGAGGATAGAATTTGACGGGTATTTTGTGCGTCAGCAGCGATTAATGACAGGTAACATCCAAAATGTGAATACGACATATTTCGTCAGAGTTTCGAACAGAAACAACAAGAGTGAAGGAAGAATTGAGTCCTGTGCTGGCAATATTCGATTCAGGAATATGATTTACAGAACGATATGGGACGATAACAGAAGGAGACACTACAGTTTTGGCAGTATGGCATTACTAAAATTATTTGAGGTTCACGACAATAATCTAAAATTTACACACGCAATAGGTGAAACAGGATTAGATGTTACACCAGATTTTTCATATGCCGACAATATTGGGGAGAGCATATCTCTTGAACTGGAATCAGCAAGGGGTCGTTGCCCTTCTCTCCATACGGATTCTATACGACACATAACCGAAACTGCGAACCAGATCTAATCATTGCGCTATGATTTATGGACGATGCCGAGGAAGGAAGTCAAAGTTCGTGCTTGTAAGTATTAGACAATTCTTGTATAGCGCCGTCATGTCATACTAATACTGTTCTATTCAAGGTAAATAACTGCGATTTATCGTATTAGGGGTAGGGCTTGATAAGAAAAATAGGAAATTGGTGTAATTGTTACATTTTCAGAAAAAGAAACAGAGGTTGACTAACTACTTAAGATGTATGAATAATAGTTCGGCCTGTCTCTCCTTTTGCCATCAGCATTATTATTTTGAGTGCTGTGATCATTTCCCATACTTTTTATGATTTTAGGAGCAATATTTTTATGCACACTCAGGCTCATTTTATGCATTATTCTCTTCGTAAAGATAAGCTTTATGCAATTCTGAACCCAGTTAGATGATTTTCTTTATAGACAATATAAGGACATTTTACAATCTATAAATGTCATGTAACTAGATGATTGCAAGTATGTCATTGACCATACAGTCTAGCATCAGACTCAATAATGGAGTTCAGATTCCCAGACTTGGCCTCGGAGTATACCTGTCACCACCTGGTAGGATAACACAGCGTGTGGTTAGATATGCATTGAATATTGGATATAAGCATATTGATACCGCTTACATATACGGTAATGAATCAGACGTAGGAAAAGCTGTACGTGAAAGCATTACTAAAAGAGAGGAAGTATTTATCACAACCAAGCTCTGGAATACTAGACAAGTAGGGTATGACTCTGCTCTACGAATGTGTGAAGAGAGCTTACGACGGCTTGGGTTAATGTATGTGGACCTTTACCTAATTCACTGGCCAGTACAAGGGATCGGTAACAACACTATCGAAATATGGAAAGCAATGGTTCATCTGTTAAGAGAAGGCAAAGCTAGAGCAATTGGAGTGAGCAATTTTTCAATAGATGACCTACAACAAATCATTAATGACTCAGATATTGTACCTGCAGTGAATCAAATAGAATTTCATCCATTTTTATATCAAAAGGATTTGTTAGTGTTCTGTGAGAAGAATGGTATTCAGCTTGAAGCATATAGTCCATTAACAAGAGGTAAGCGGCTGAACCATCCAACTATTGTAAATATCGCAAAAAGTTATGGCAATAACAAAACTCCTGCCCAGATCCTGATACGATGGAGTCTACAGCATAATTTAATAGCTATCCCCAAATCTATACATGAAGAGCGGATTTTAGAGAATAGCCTGGTATTTGACTTTAATCTTAGAGATGAAGATATGAAACTTTTGGACTCTTTGAATGAAAATTTCCAAACAGTATTTCTGGATTGATTAGTCGCAGGCCTTTGGCTGAAGAGTGCGGACTACAATTT
>JAICVW010000377.1 GCA_025935105.1 Nitrososphaeraceae archaeon | reverse complement strand
CTGTCCCATACCTATAGTCTTGTAATCTGAGACAAATTCAATAGACTTGATCCATTTCACCATTTTAAATCCAAGCTGAGTCTCAATTCTTAGCCGTAATGGAGCTCCATGCGGAACAGCTAATGGCTCACCATTCATTTCGTAAGCAAGAATAGTCTGATAGTGCTTTGCAAGCTCTATATGTATTGCCTCGTAGAATTGTGCTCCCTTAGTATATTGATAAGAGTAATATACCACGTAACTCGCTTGAGGGAGCGGTCTACAAAGAGATATAATATAACTCATGGGTACGCCACCCCACTCTCCTATAGCAGTCCACCCTTGAATACACGAAGTCTCTGTAATTTGTATCTCTTTTTTCATTGCATGTAGATCTGTAAGTGAAAGTTCAAGAGGTTTTTCAACCAATCCATGAACCTTCAGTCTCCACGTATCAAAGTTATTTTCTAAAAGGTCCTTGTATTCTTTTGTATCAGGGGGATACCCATTAGCTCTAAAAAATGGTGTAACATCTGATTTCAAATATTGCTGTCTTGATATGACTCTACCAAATAAAAAATGTCTTATCGGCTGTATAACAGCACCAAGTTTATTCTGGACAAGTCTAGGCCTTTTGAGTGAAATTCCTGTAGCCCAAACATGAACAGCAACTACAACTATAACAAAAAGTGCAAATATCCCTATTGCTATCCCAAGACTAGTTTCTTTACCTAAGAATATGTTACCCATATTATCTGGAAAACGTTCTACAATAACCATTGTTATATGAATAATAATAAACAGAACAAAGGCAATCATGCCAAGAAAATGAAGACTACGTGCTACTTGGCGTCCTCTGAAGATTTTAGGATATCTAGGGAATCGAGCACCTATAGCAGGTGACATTGCTGCTCCTGTGGCAATCATGAATGGTCCAAGCAGAAATACGACACCAAAGTAAGAAAGCTGCTGTACTGCGTTGTAAGGGTTACCAGGAGGAGGAAAATGTAAACTTGCATAGAGTAATGAAACATGGATGGCTTGTGGAATAATAGACCAAGAAGTAGGAATTAAACGAGCCCATTCATTACTTGTAAAAAGAAGGATGTAATATGCTGCGCCATTTGCAATCCAAAAAATAATAGAAAAAAAGTGCCAATGTCTTCCCATTCCAAGATTTTTATGTCCTGGCAATGCAACCCATGATGAAAATGATTCTTCCTCTTCAAGCGCAATCCATACTCTTTCCTTAAAGTCAGCGGGAAACTTTTTTTTCGTAAATTTTATCCATTCCTTCCCAGGTGTTGCTTGATCATGCCAGTAGAGTTTTGGAAGGGCGCTCAGTATCTCTATTCCACTTCGAATTAACAATGTAATAAAAATCAGGTTGATAAAATGTGCAAAGCGAATCCAAATTGGAAAATCGTAATATACCACTAAAGTCTCCTCTATTGTATAGAGAATCAGGGAATATTATTTAACTATTTATGGGAGTGTTATAGGATATCATAAGATCGAGATTGCGTTACAAGCGTTTGCAATCACAAGGCAGTATTGTAGAATATACATAAGGAATTTATCAAGCCACCCGCTTAAATACAGGATAAGATTGTGATGATCTCATTTGTATTGACATATGTGAGTGATTGGACTATTTTTAACAATTTTTTTGCCAGTTGCACAATTATAAAATAGGACAATAGGTCATACTTTTCTATTATGTTTATATAAGATTGAATAGTACTCGAGTTATTATGGCTCGATTAGTTAGAAAGGAGGCCAAAGGTCCTTACGAACTTAAGAGTGGTACAGAAAGCACATGGATTTGTATGTGTGGATTAAGTGATAACCAGCCTTTTTGCAACGGAACACACAAAAAGACAGCAGATGAGAAAGAAGGAGAGGTTTACAAATATAGTAAAGATAATAGCGCGAGAACTGAAGTTGCTTACATATACAACAAAGATGGGACGAGAACTGAAGTTTAATAAGTAGAAGTTTAATAAGTAGACTTCTCGCCAAATTACATCTCTTACGTTTAGAAACATGTACTATACGGACAAACCATTTCGTATAACACTCACCTTAAAATACTCGGCAGGAGCGAGTGAGTTATACAGTTGACTAATATGTTAGAAACTATTATGTGAAGTAGGAGGATGTTTAACCCCCGCTTATTATTATCAATTAAGCTCCCTATCTTTATTTCACCATCTTTAGCAGAAGTCCAAATTGTGATTGCCCCAATCAATTATAGTTTATATTTGTATGTACCTTATCTCATCATTGATAACAATTGATGAAAGCAAGGTGTGGTCATATAGAAGAAAAATTCTATTCTGACATACACCATGGATTATGCAGGAAATGCCATTCCAATTTTGGCTTTCTGCTAGAATTAGAACAAAAGTATGGTGAAGACGCACTAATTGAGTACTGGTATGCTAGAATACTCGTTTATTTACCACCAGAAAGGAAAGATGAAGATGCAGCCTGCTTTATAAAGCATTTGGTAGGATTTTACCAAAGACAATTAATAAAAGTACCATCTAAAGAAAATTACATCAGAAAAATGCTTTACATGTTACATTCACTTCAGGAACCATTTGATGTAGAAACATTAAGATAAAGAAAAGAAAAGAAAAGAGCAAATACCTATGGCTTTACGTTTTAACTGTATCACCAACCACTGGGCGATCTATTTGCTCATTCATCTGTATTATTTTTATCAAATGAAGTAATAATCTTCTTTTCCTGGCCTAATAGAATGATTGCATATGAATACACTTGAATCCAAGTATATTAATCATGCCAGTTTATCAATTGTCAATTTCGAATTCAGTCAACAAACCACGAATTATTATGTATTGGCAATAACTAACACAATGGACTATTTATATCAATGTTGAAAATAGTACCTTAATGACGATATTCCTGAATTATGCTACAAACTACATGCCATACAGAATATACAGTCTTTCTTTTCCTCTAGCCACACAAAGATCAGTAGATAAGGTCTCTTTGGTCAAAGAATCTAGTTCATTCTCTGTCCATTTAGTTACATGTACCTTATCTGAATAAGCATCTATTTTGAAACCTGAACTTTTAAAATCATTACTAATACCATAAATATCTGACCAGTTTGTAAGATCGACACGCATCCTGAAGATACCCAATTTGGAAGCATGTAAAGGATAGAGAGCCCATTTCGCAATTTCAGATAGCATTATCCACACTCGCCTTTAGTAGAGCGGCCATCAAAATAACTCAGTCACGTAACTATAAAAACATCCTAGTCAGGTAAAGGATCTGTACCTACCAACCTTTAATGGAAAGTGGACATGGATTGTAAGCATCATCAAATATGTGTTCAGTCAACGGATGTGTGTTATCGAGTATAAATAAGATATTATTATATAGTTAGATCATCTATACTAATCCATGAATAACGAAGATCAAGATGTAACCCGAGCACCGGGTGCAAACATACCACCAAATGTCATTGCTAACGCAGCTCGATTTAACAGACAATTTCTCGATTCACAGTTAGGTGGCAATCCTGCTACTGTAAGTATAGGCAAATTGTTAACTGTAATGGGAGAGCAAGACAACACAATAAGAGAATTATCAAGAGTTTTGGGAAGAAATTATAATGAACAACATTTACATGATATGCATAATTCATTATTTGGAGGTCTTATAGATGATTCTGGTACTCGTAGAGAAGGCATGCATGTTGGCAAACTTTTAACTCAATTAACTACATTCATACACCAACAACATCAACAGATTCAAGCACTCATTGATGAAATTAGAAAAAATGTTAACCAGATCAATGATCAAATGCAATCGTAATTATCATCATGATCATCAAATACTAATCAACAATTTTTTTAAAAATATGATTTATTAGAAAGTAAGGAAAAAGATTTGCTCGTCTTTCCTGCGTATTGTATCTACACTAATGAAATAGAAATGATATGGATTACTCTATACTTTCGGTTCCAGCCTCGAT
>JAICVW010000362.1 GCA_025935105.1 Nitrososphaeraceae archaeon | reverse complement strand
TTCCATGAAGTAATACTAAACCCGTATCGTCCAACCACTATATTGTTGCACTCAGGACAATAGGTATGTTCTAATGGGTGTCCTGGAACATTTCCAAGATAAACGTATCTTAAACCCACTTCTTTGGCTACGCTGTGGTGTTTTTCTAGCGTCCCAACCGGTGTGCTATCAAATTCCATCATTTTATAATCCGGATGAAATCGCAGGAAATGAATCGGAGTATCGGGACCCAGCTCGTCATAAACGAATTTGCATAGTTTTTTTGCATCATTCAAGTCATCTCCTACTTGTGGAACTATAAGATCTGTAATCTCTGTGTGGATGCTAGTCTTATCTCTTATGTTTTTCAATGACTGGAATATTGGATCTGCGTTTGGGATTCCTATAAATCGACGAACGAATTCTTGCTTACCGCTTCCTTTAAAGTCTACAGTAATACAATCCAAAAACTCATTCATCATGTTGACCGATTCGGGAGTATCATAGCCGTTGGAAACAAAGATGTTAAAGATACCCCTCCTGTGAGCTTCTATGCCGCAATCCTTTGCAAATTCGATGAAAATGGATGGTTCATTGTACGTATATGCAATCCCATCTGCGTCATAATTTATTGCGTTATCGACTACTTCAGCAGGTGTCATTTCAGTGCCTTCTATCTTACGCCTCTGTGAAATGTCGTGATTCTGACAATATTTACAAAGCCAATTACATCCTGTTGTAGCAATGGAAAAGATTGAGGTGCCGGGTCTGTAGTGAGTAACCGGTTTTTTTTCAATGGGGTCTATGTGACCTGCAATGACTTTCCCATAGACGAGCAGACGCAATTTACCCTCCAACACTCCTCTAATGCCGCAGAGACCTACCTTTCCTTCAGGGATTTCACAAAGCCTGGCGCATGCGGTACATTTGAGTCTGCCTGATGATAGTTTAGAGTAAAGCGTCGCCTCCTTACCAGGAGCCTCGTTGATTAACACATTAATAGAATTACAATTTAATCATATATACCTACCAGCATAGCCAAGTTTGAAGACCTCTACAAACTTGTGTATTCCAACTCTCATGGTGAATAATGTTTTAGTCCTTATCCACTTTTTGATCTCTTATAATATTATAAGCAGAGAGTGGATATTTAATGATGTATATATAATGATAAAGCTAAGGGATTATAGAGTCAATCCTGCATTAATAGTCGTAGATGTCCAAAACGGATTTGCCAGCAAAGGTGGTTCTTATGACCTTTTAGGAATGGATACCAGTCAATATCAATCAGTTATCCCAAAGATATCAGACTTAATCAACAGATGTCGAAATGCAGGAGTACCAGTTTTTTATACTCAAGCGGTTAGGGAGTCATCAGGGATAGACCTTCTAACAAGAACCCACAAGATCCTCCCAAAGGCGAGGGAAGAAAGAATCGTGAAAAAACCCATTTGTGTGCGTGGGACGTGGGACGCAGAAATAGTTGATGATATCAAGCCCGTTAGGGGAGATCATATTGTTATAAAGAGAAGAGATTCAGTATTTCATGACACAGAAATTGAAGTTTGGCTCAGAAGCCTGGGAATAGACACTCTTATTTTCTCTGGTATAGACACTTCAATTTGCGTAGAAACATCGTTAAGAGAAGCATTTAACATAGGATACGATGTTGTACTGATTTCTGATGCTACTGCATCAAGCAATCGAAAACATTATGAATCAACTTTGGAAAATGTCAAAGGCTACTATGGGATAGTAATGGATCTGCAAGAGTTAAATCTCTCTCTGTCAGCAGCGGCCTCACAGCAAACACGCCCCAGATTGTTGAGACCTAGAATGAACTGATAGTCCATGTTTTCGAATCATAATTATGGATAGATTACATTACTTTGGATTGCATTAAACCAAATCAAATCAAACCAACTTCACGAAGTTTGTCAGGCAGATAAGTCTCTGCCAAAAATCTAAATCCGTGTTTAAAGAACGCATCGAGCTCACACTTTTCTCTGCGTTGTATAAAGAGATTCAGTTCTTTTTGCCATCGTTTGTCGTTGAGCCAAGGCTTTTTCTTCATATCATTTGCTCTATTGATATCTTCTTCTGAGGCTACTAATCGTGCTACCTCTGGGATGTTGTAATCGTAGATATCGGAGAACATCATTCCCAATACTTTAGCATCAGGAGCAACCAATCTGTCACTATCGTAGCTTAGGGACTCACTACCGATTTTGTAACGCAACGCAATACCTAACCCCCATGGGTCAGCATCTGCAAAGATGACCACAGGCTTTTTCCATTCTTCGTTCAGAGTCTTAACCATCATTCTAGTCGCCCGGTCTGGTTCTCCTGATCCAGTCATTAGAATTGAATTATACCTTTGAATAAATCCGGATTTTCGGATATTGTTCAACACAGTGTCCTTCTCAACTACCATTACAAAATCGGCATTGACGTTTACAATTTCGACATCCCGAATATTGGTCGGTATCAATTGAGAAGTTGCCCGACTTCCCAAACTGCAATCAATGATATCACCACCAACCCGTAAAGTGATTGGCCCGGAGATCATGCCTTTTGGCTTGGAAGTTACCGAAAATTCTTCACGAGGGACTGCTGTCAATAATTCTATAGCCTTTATCGCATCATCCGAGTTTTCCTGGGTGTTCCAAAATTTTTGCTTGTTTTTTTCGTCGTCACCTATAGATGTTAATGTTGCATAGTACATTCCTCTAATAGTGCTTTCCATCTCTTCATCGAGCAACTTTCGAATTGCGTTTGCCATGACAAGGTATTGGGAGAAAGTTGGAATCTTTTTTGTACTGTCTGGGCTTACTTGCACTGTTTTCTCTCCTATCGTTAGCATTCTTTTGTCCTTAGACCAGATTGTATTGTCATATCCCACTTTTGGGACGTCAAGAACAGGCATGGTTTTGTCAACCATGAGGTCATTTGCCACATCTGTCATGAGCAGCCTGATTTTTTTAATAACCTCTCTATGACGCTTGTCTTTTACAGTCATTTACTTTCTTTCTCCCTTTTTTTATAGAACACATCCATAGTAGTTTGATCTTTTTTTTGAGCGCTAGATTTTGCAGACCCCTTGGGAGTATGAGTTTTGTCATGCTGATCTAACGGCTTGGTGTTCTCCAAACTGGGATTTGGTTTAGGTCTATTCTCGAATTTTGTATCTGAGTTATCGGCCTCTCTCTCTATCCTCTGACCTGTAATTTTGTCTTGCTTTTCGGAAAGACTGGCACCGGCCATCTCACCCCTTACATGTTTCTCTGCAAGCTGTGCAAAAGCCTCGGACAGCATTCTAGTGTCAATCTTGATTGATTCTGAGATGGCAGATACAATCAAAGGAATATAGTGTTTGTAAAGGCGCAGCCGGCTTTCAGCCTCTTTCATTTTTAGCTCCTTTCGAATCTGAGCGCTTACCTTTCTATACAAATCTCCTAGACAAGCCTTCATATACTTTTTTAAATCACCTTCAGAAGCAATGCTTTCCTTGCCTGCAGTTTTATAAGGTATTTTGGTCGAACAGATATGGAAGAAAATATGCGTCGGTAGCAGTTCTATAGCCTTGCCTGACTTGCTCTCGCCATTTGCGAATTTGTCTTTAACTTCCTTCTTTGAGATTCCCATCTTATTAATTTCTACTTCCGATACAACGTCTATAGCAACGTCAGAGCCTTCGTCATATAGTAGGGGAATCTTGTTTGCAATTCTAAATAATTTAAAGGAAGTTATGTCTCCTCCATATGCTATCCCACTTTCTACTATCGTGGGGCGATTGTTCACCACGCAAGTTCGGGAAGAGTATGCTGTTAAGGTAGGCTTTAGTACTTTTACGGCCAATTTTGTATGAAGTTGGGACTCATTTTCATTCTTGTTTGTGACTATAGTATATTCTGAAGTCATGCCCGCGGTCAAAATTTCCTCTCCTATTGGACTTAGGTGTTCAGTGTTGGGAGAGTGGAATCGAGTCTGCTTACATACGTTGACAACTTTGATTAATTCATGCTCATCGTATTTATCTGCAGGCTTTAATGGGATATTGGCTTTTGAAATTATCTCCTTCGCCTTGCCACCTGACAACTTTTG
>JAICVW010000054.1 GCA_025935105.1 Nitrososphaeraceae archaeon | reverse complement strand
GTTGGGTTAACGGCTTATCATTATTTGGTGCCTTTTGGGTCCCATTTATTTTTTCATTGGTTGTTCACCATTTAGGTTATGCTCTTGCTTGGTTACTTGGTGGCTTACTGAGTTTTTTGTTTATACTGCCCTCAGTATTAAAACCTATAAGATTCGACAGCCGTTAGATGGATAGGCAGACAGATTAGGTTGAATAGTTAGTTATATGTGCTAGAGCGGTGGTTCAGAGTTCTCATATTCCCAACCTCTGTCTCTTCTAGGCCGGTTTTTAAGGTATCAATAAAAGTATCTGCAGATCTTGTTATACTACAAAAGGATGAGGAATATCTTTATAAGAATAATATCAATCTTGTAGCTTATCTATCATCATGTCCGTGGAGGATAAACTATCAGCTTTTATGACTAAATCGAGAGACTGGGAGAGAAGACCAACTAATATTCCTGGCATATTTCTATTGAAACTGCCCTCCTCTAGGTCTAGACAAGCTTCCGTAGCTATCGAAATTAATCCTGTCGATGCTACTGGTGCAGCTACCAAGAAGAGAGGTGTAGTTATCAGGTCAACTTCAGAACTTAATCAGTTCAATAATATTCTTGCCGATCAAAAATTAATTGAACTAGCAAGAAGGATTGATGAAGTAAATCCAAAACAAAAGGAAGAAGTTGGAATCACAGGATCAGATGTTTTTGAAATTTAGCATCTTTCATTCATAAGCCATCTAAAACAGCTTCACTTCGTGGTATCGTAAGTAAACCTGTCGACGTTTTCAATCTCCAATGCATCTCTACGACAACTATTGCGACTTTGTTACCTTCTATTATAGTTAGTAAATGCAAGTGTTTTAATATATTCTTCAGAAAAAAAATCCAATATTTCTTTTTGAAATTACATGGTTGGTAAAGGAGAGTGCTTTAATATCCTCAGAAAAATCAATACCATCATGACGTCAAGAAGTGATAATATAGATCAAATTGAAGCCAAACTTGATAGCCTCGGTTTAAGACTCCCTAATAGAGTAGAGGTTCCATCTGGCGTGAGAACACCTCCCACATGGGTACTTAAAAGAGGAGACAAGGCGTATATTTCAGGTCATGGTCCACAGAATCTTGATGGTTCAATTGCAGGACCGTTTGGAAAGGTAGGAGCAGAAGTATCTGTTGAACAAGGATATGAATCTGCAAAGCTAGCTGGTTTATCAATCTTAGGTAGCCTTAAGCGAGAGCTTGGTAGCTTGCATTTAGTAACCGCATGGCTGCAGGTTAGGGTTATGGTAAATACAATACCGGGTTTTACTCAAACAACTAATGTGGCTAATGGCTTTTCTGATTTGATTCTGAAATTATATGGTCCAAAAATAGGTATGCATGCTCGATCAGCAATAGGTATAGAGGCGTTGCCCATGAATCTTCCAGTTATAATCGAAGGTTTAGTCGAGACAGTTCCCTTCTGAATGATTGTAATTCAAACGAACGCAGAAGGCTAAGGACAACAAATAGTAGAATATCGCCGGTAATGTACAAACATATTCTGATAGACATTTAGTCCCGCCTTCCGCGAAGTTACCAAAGGTGTAAGTTTTTAGTATACAGACTCATTTTAGTGCTGTTATATGTGCGATAAATGATAATTGGACGTAGAAAGTTATCATGGAAGTTAAGAATGACACATTTTGAACACCATGAACATTACATCGGCACTCTAGAATGAAGGCTAAAGCTATTTGCCTATAATAATACTTAATATATCAGATACACTAAGTTGAAAACTCAGAAGTGGTAGAAAAGGAAAAAGAAAGATCACGTAGGTAGCTCTTTATCTCATCATGTTACGACATTCTTGAGCACACATTCTACATGCATCAGCGCATTGTTTGCATTCATCCATCTGGGAGAACTTTTCACATTCCATAGCACATGCTTCACACATGTCCGCACACATGTCACACATCTTCTTTGCGTTTTCACTTCCTCTTGACATCATACATGAAGCCATCATACACATGTCCGCACAATCACGCATCATCATCATGCATCGTATCATCTGTCCTACCATCTGCTGATTACTCATACATGCAGTACAACAAGATTCACAGGCTTCAGCGCACATATTGCACTCATCGATACAGGTTTGATATTTTGGATTTTGTAGAGTTACTTTAGCATTCATATTTTCATAGAAAATATTATGATATTTAAGAGTATGCAAAAAAACAAGAATAATGTGACATATTGGCATATAAAATTACTAATAGTCATACTTCTCTGATATATGAAACGCAATATTGGCATATAATAAGTGGTTAATGCATTGCACTTGTTTTAGTGAGCCAATCCCAGATATCGTAGCGTATCCAGAAATAAATTAAAACTGCGTTGCATATGATACATGATCTTTTCTTGTTTTAAAGAAGCTCACAAAGCATTTTTTGCATGTATTGTCCAAAAAATACACATTCAATAGCAATAATATAGGTAATAGGTAATAGCCTCATTACCCCTATAATGATGTTCAAAGAACAAGAGGAATGGATTTCAGTCAAATTTAGAACTGAAGAGAATCTGAAACAGGAGTAAAGTAACTATGACTTCCTCGCCAAAGATGGTTTATTATAAATAAATTTAGTGACAGGTACTTAATCCGTACTAGTGAAAATCTGAAGACCTCTGGCCATCTATCATGTTGGTATTTTATATTGGACCAGAATGAAAAGGCTGCCTGCTCAATTTAATTCAACTTTACATAACAATTTAAGCCTTGTATGTATCTTAAAAAAGTAAAATATGTGCTTAACGTATAGATAATAGTTTTAAATGAACATGGATTCCATACAATAGTTTAATCTTAGATATCGTAGACTTAAACTATGTATAAACAGCATGGTAATAAATTAAAATCCTTTCTTGTTCGGATTAGGGGTGAGTAAGCTCTTGCCAGCAAGCTAAACAATAATCCCCTCTGTCTTGGAATATCTTTGCAAACCTTGATCTACACAATTTGCACAAAATAATCCGGTAATTCATAAGACGATTTACCATCAGAATATTCATAGAGAAAAGTATAATTTAACTTACTTCATATGCGCAATCAGTACCTACTGCACACCGTTCTTACAATAGCTTGAATAAATATTATTGATAACAAATTTTAACCATAAAGAAGAGAGATTATTTTAAGTAATTCTCAATTGACAAGCAAGTAGATAGCTGGAATGTAATGATAATAAAGATGTAGAATATACATGCAATCTGTGTATGATGCATATTTGAAGTCAGATATATTATTCGATTATTAACATTCACTAGATAGATCATGCTAGAACTAAGTAAATTACTTCAAACCAATGAAAAATATTCCAGCAGTTTTAGGTTTGGAGACCTTCAGATTCCACCCCTCTAGGAAGCTTGCTGTACTGGCATGCATGGACGCAAGACTGACATTTGAGAGTATCTTGGGGTTAAATACCGGCGATTCACATATCATAAGAAATGCCGGTGGAATTGTCACGGATGATGCTATACGTTCACTAATAGACTTGCAAACTGCCTTCCTCTTGCTTATTTTGATATACATATGATAGATAATGAACGACTTGGTCATAATCGGTTCTTTGACGTACATTCAACGCAGCAACATAGCTGTAATGACAGTGATCTCTTACCCTTATCCTTGTAGGATAGGATACGTCATCTACAATGCCCAGTACCACTAATAATGGAATTATACTTTATGCTTTATAGCCTACAAGTAAAGCCATCTCTAGCCATTTCCAGTAACAATCTACCTCTACAAACCCAATCTCTCTCAACCAGCCTAATTGTACTTCCATGGATAGTAATCTGTTAGCTTTATCTTCTTTTTCTGGAGTGTATCCAATTGCTTTGAGGAACTTTACATGCAATTCAACAGATGGTGATGCTACATGTTCTAAATTACAAAATACTCCTGTTGGATTGATAATATCATAAATTTCCTCGTAAATTTCGCGCTTGCGTTCATGTTTAAGATGATGGATGGCAAAACTTGATACAACAGCATCAAAGTAACCCAAATCTGGTAGCGGCTGACTGAGGTCATGTTCGATAATCTTAATACTCGGATCATTAGCAAAATAATCTCTTGCAGATTTCAACATTGTTGGCGAGACGTCTAACGCTACTGCTTCAATATTTGGATTATTTTCCATTATGAGTCTAATCAGCCTTCCATCTCCTGTTCCTAAATCCAAAACCCGCTTAGGATTTTCAGGTAGATGATCTATCAAGACTGCTTCGCCCTCAGGTCGATGTGGAAGATTGTCTGCTACATTTAGATATTCTAAAGCATGTTGTGAACTAGACCATTCTTTTGCGGAACGGCTCATGGTTAAAAAATCTAGGTTGGGGTAAAAAAGGATTGCGGAATCAAAATTCTTTCACACCGCTCACCCTCATGTGTAGAAAGACAAGGTGCAGATATACAAAGTAAGGTAGAAGAAGAATTAGAAGAATCTAAACCAATCGCTAAGAAATCGTGAAAAGCTAAAAGATGATATTATATTACAAATATCAGATCAACTTGTAGCATTATCAACAAGATTACAAGAAATCGAGAGAAGACAACAGATTGCATGATTCACGCTATCTTAACCAGTGAAACGCTTATTTGTTGAATCTTTTTTTGGCAGTATTTAATTTAATCAGTGGGTTTGCTATGGTTCAATGATATGATAAATATACGCTACCCGCGATCGTAAACCACGCTAATCCAACGACAAATGACCCCTCTATATGCAAACACATGACAGTCACATCAAATTAATATCAGCATACCCATACTAAGTGTTACAATACAATGGTGGCGCTAAATAGATTGACTGGCCTTTTTTTGTTCCGCAATAAAAGGAATGAACTACTATATATAGTACGAAGTTCACATGTGATGTCAGAAAGCTTTCTTAGGAATTTTATATTTTCTGCGCTGTTAAGAGGGTTAGCTGTAATATAGTCATTTAGAGTTGTTGGATATCTTATATTATTTTCTATATCATTAAAATATCTTCGAAGTATGTAACAAAGAATTTGATATCTGTAATATACAACTTCATGATATTTTTGATGAATGTAGCTACACTTGGCATTAGTTCTTAGTTCGTTATAGATGATTGTATCTTCGTTTACACTGACACCGAAATTTCTAAGACAATCAAAAAGTTTTTTGAATGATTTAATTAACTTACTTAGTTCATATTTTTATTTGTTCAAATTCCATGTTAGGGTACATTTGCCAAAGAAAATCAACAACTTCCTTTGTTGCCTTCCTTTTATCATGGCCTATTTTTGTTGAGAGGTGTGCCTCAATGTTTTTTTCGGAATCGGATAAGTACTCTGTTTTAATCAATGCAAGTAATGATTTATTTGCTTTTTCAAATGATTGAGATAAATAAAACAAAAGCATGTAGACCATATTTATTCTCTAGTAATCCATTGGCAGTCTCTAGATCACATTTCGCTACGTTCAGAAGTTCGGTGTAGAGTCTTCTCAAGGGTTCCACAGCTTATTATATTAGTTGTAGTACTTACAGACATGGGTAACAGTTTTAGATACTGACATAGGTTACAGTTTTCTGCTTGTTTTTATTCTTGTTGTGGCATCTATTGAATGTTTGTAGAAACATCTCAGATGGTATCAGTCCGTTTATTCTACCATGTTCCTTCTTGTCGTTGTATGCCTTGACAAACAGGTCATATTTTATCTTCCCATCTTCTATACTGGATATGTCTTCAATCGCTAGGAACTCATTCTTGACTATTTTGTTATATGCTTCTATCTTTCCTTGCAGCTGTGGATAGGATTTTGGGATTGGCTTATCTTTTATGTTGTTATGCTCAAGAAAACGTTTAAAGATTGATGATGTAAACTGTTTACCGTTGTCATGCATTATTTTCGTGGGCTTACCGTTTACCATAATCCATTCTTCCAGTACATCCAGTACATCAACACTCCTCTTTCGTTCTGACCATATGCTGGAGACCTTTCTTGAGCAGTCATCTATACAGCTTAGGATATAGTTTCTTGCGCTAGATTGACGAGTGTAAAATGGTCCAAGGATATCCATTTGTACCATATCATTTGGATGTTTCATTGCAAATCGCCTATACTTTCTCTTCCTGATCTTACACGTTAGTAGGTTAAGGGAATGCCTTTTTAGTGTCTTGTAGATTGTCCTACCTGCTACTCAAACACACTCCTAATCTTTGTAGTCTAAACCTTATTCT
Source organism: Nitrososphaeraceae archaeon (assembly GCA_025935105.1). Lineage (GTDB taxonomy): Archaea > Thermoproteota > Nitrososphaeria > Nitrososphaerales > Nitrososphaeraceae > Nitrosopolaris. Next base: position 3,851 of record JAICVW010000054.1, on the reverse strand, counting down.
GTTACAGCCAAATCTCTTCAATCGCAAATCCAGGATAGTTTCTTCTGTTGCTCTGTCTGCCTTGTACCTAATTGTGTGCGGCACTCTGGATAGATCATAGAGACCTTCCATACCATTGTTGGTATACCTATTTTTCCACTTGTAGTATGTCTTCCTAGAAACACTATACTTTTTACAAATATCGGTTACAGTGCTACTAGTCCATTCATGTTCATGGTAGATTGAATTTTCTTTCTAGTTCTATATGAGATACACTTCCCAGCAGAAGTGTAACCCATGTCTGTAAGTGAAATTGTTACCTAGGTGTGTAAGTGCAACAATTAGACAACAAGAATAATCTTAACGTTGCACATAATGTATGTATATTCGTACAAGCTGTGAGTAGACCACATCCAATTACGAAAATGATTATCCCAAATGTCCCTCTAGTTAAGAATAAGATATGCATCAGATTGGAGATAAAATAATTTATGACACTGCCGAAGAAATACTGGATCCTTAGCATACAGCATTAGTTGTATGGGACGTAGGACGTGCAAAACATGTTAGTCTTCACTCATCTTAATGAAGGATACTCAGCAGCATTGCGATCTAACAAACTAGATTTCTTCAGTCTGGTCTTATGTAGGTCAATGCATCATGAATGAATCAAAGCTTTTAGGACAAAGTGTAATTGTGGGACATTGTAGCACAGTATATGGTTTATTATTATCTATATTCATGGTTGGTGTGACAAGTCTGCAGAATTAGTCATCACATGCTTATATACTCATATAAGAATTATCTACAATGGTGACGAAATATGACTATGACGATCTCTTTTGAAAGGGACGTTCTACTTCTATAATCGGAGATAAAAGCCAATGAAGTTTTCTATAGATCGAGTTACAATTTTGGCAATCGTAATCCCCATCCCCATGATTACACTCCTCAGTACGATAACATTTATTCAAAAGAATGTCTTTGTTGACAAAACAAGTCTTATAATACAAAGAGTACAGCATCTAGCTAATACCCTAATTGATAGAGACAGAACAGCTTGGCTACAAACTTTTTCAAAAATTTTATCAAATTGATACTGGTTACGCTAGAAAACATGCTGATACTGGACTTGGGTTAGTAATATGTAAGGGCATGCATATGGTGGAGAGATTTGGTTTGACAAGGCTTACAAGATGGCACTGCAATCAAATTCACACTATCACATCAGGAGATAAGGAATAATTTCATGAAAGTATTGCCGATAGACGATAACAAGGATATTACTGAAATGGTTCGTTTATGCCTTGAAAGTCAAGAGGATGTTACATGTAGTATTGTGTATGATGGGAAAACAAAGTTGCAGTCAATAAGAGAAGATACACTTGATGTGATTTTATTAGATTTAGCGATGCCAGAATTTAGTGGGTTTGATATCTTCAAAGCTTTGAAAAACGAAGACTCACTGAGATTCAAGAATGTTCTCATATTTACTGTCTCTTCTGTAACTGAAAATGAACTGCAAGAAATGCTACATGTGGAGTAAAAGGAGTACCTGAAAACTGCTCTCAATTGATGATTTGATAGGTGGCATAGAAAGGTTTCGAAATGAAAATGAAAACCAATATGTTGTACTTCAATATTGTTTTCAAATGCCTAAGGTCTACTATAAATATTTGTATCGTTGTTCTCGACATTTCTCTTTCCTGAGGATAAGGATCTATTGACGACTATAACAGATATAATATATGGAAGCAAAGGTGTAGTAGATGCTGAAGTAGCCTTTTTCTCGAATGCAAAGAGTAAAGCTGATACTTGTATGAACTACACACGTCGACCTTTAGCCATTGGAGCGGAACCTATTAAGAAAGCTATTCTAAAGGCAAAGGTTAGAGGAGTGCATCTAAGATATCTGACTGAGATTAGAAAAGAAAATCTATCTTATTGTAAAGAATTATTTGAAATAGTACATGAGATGCGCCATCTCAATGGAATTACGGGTAACCATATGATAAATGAAAGTGAATATGTCGCACCTTTAATTCTGTTTGAATATGGGAAGATAGCACCACAAGCTATTTACAGTAATGTAGAGAAGGTTGTAGAACAACAGCAATATGTATTTGAAACTCTTTGGAACAAAGCAATACCTTTTGAGGAAAGGGTTAAGGAGATCGAAGGAATAAGAGCAGTCCACTACGAAACCAAGGTGCTAACAAACAGTGAAGAGATCGCTGATAGAATAACAAAATTTCTTGAGAATTCCAATGAATTATTGTCGTGTACGGGGTATGGTAGTCTAGAATTAGAATATCGTAGATTTTCAGATGTAGGTAAATATGTATTGGATAGGTATAGAAATGGTAAACACAAGGGCATCAAACTACTAATTGCACCTTTAAACAAGAATATTAAAGAACTGGTGAAAGTCCTCTTGGACCTAGGAATTCAGGTCAGAGAGACTAGGAATATGCCACCCATGAACTTTACTGTTTCTGACAAAGAAGTTCACGCAACAATTGATAAGGTAGAGGATGAAGGTATAGTTGGAAATGTCTTAATAAGTAACGAGGCGGTATATGTTAAACACTTTTGTCATATCTTTGAAGAATTGTGGAGGAATGCGAGTGATGCTAGAATTAGGATAGAAAACATTGAAAAAGGCACAGATTTAGGAGATATAGAAGTCATTCCAAATGCTTTTAGAGCGGCCGAACTCTACTTGGATCTTGTAAGAAATGCAGAAAATGAAATTATGATAATGTTCCCAACCCCGAATGCCTTTCTGCGACAATACAAAATCGGAGCAATACATTTAGCTAAGGAAGCAGCGGGAAAACGACATGTAAAGGTTAGAATTTTGATGCCTACACATGAATCAACTGAAAAGTTATTGCAAGCATTAACTAATGAAGAAGAACCACAAGGAAAAAAACATTCATACTATGATATTCACTCTGACCATGTCCATGGTAATATTGATGTAAGGAATATTGAGCAGGCAATATTGGATACTCATGCAACGGTCCTTATTGTCGACAGAAAATATTCTCTAGTTATGGAAATAAGGGATGATTCGATAATGAACTTTAATGAGGCAATAGGTCTTTCTACGTATTCTAACAGCAGAGCTGGCGTCTTATCTTACTTTTCTCTGTTAGAGAATTTGTGGTTGGAAACAGAGTTGTACGAACAAATAAAAGAATCAAATATTAGGTTAGAACTAGCTAATGAACAGCTAAAAATTCATGATAAGATGCAGAAAGACTTTATCAATATAGCAGCACATGAGTTACGTACACCTATACAACCTATCCTAGGTTTGTCCCAAATACTTAGAACTAAAACAAAGGACATTCAGTTTACTGATTCCTTGGATATCATAATCAGGAATGCAGCTAGATTACAACACCTGACAGAGGATATACTGGATATACAGAAAATTGAGAGCCACACTTTGCATATAAACAAAGAAAAGCTCGATCTAAATGAGTTGATATCAAAACTTGTTATAGACTATCGAAATCAACTTGCATTAGAACAGAAAAAGAATAGTATTAGAATATTTACAGAGCTTGATATTACAAATCCAATAATCCTTTATGCAGACAAGAATAGAATTGCACAAGTGATTCATAACTTGCTTGATAATTGTATAAAGTTCACTAAGGAAGGCACAGTAGCAATTATAGTAAAGAGAGAAAAAGAAAGAGAGCAAACGCATGACAAAGTCATTATTATGGTGAAAGATACTGGTAGTGGAATAGATCCGGAAATATTACCTAGATTATTTACTAAATTTGCAACAAATTCTCATATGGGAACAGGATTGGGATTGTATATCTCTAAGGCTATTATTGAAGCACATGGTG
>JAICVW010000495.1 GCA_025935105.1 Nitrososphaeraceae archaeon | reverse complement strand
TGTATTTGTAATGTTTTTCGAAGATATCCTCTGTCTCGCGATACCTGGATCTTTCTACTTCAAGTATTTGCTCCATTGCTTCGTCAGATTTTAGCACCAGCGACTTTCCTAACCATTTATTCTCAATTAGGTAAGTGACCCATGCTCTAATCGTTGGACCCATCTTCCTTGACAATGGCTCAAGAAAGCCATTTACGATTTCGCGCTTGGCACCTTCTCTGCTCAACCCACGAGACATTAGATAGAATATCTCATTTTCGTCCAACTGCGCGACCGATGCTGAATGCGTGGCCTTGACTTCATTAGTCTCAATCTCTAGGCCTGGGATTGCATCTGATTTTGCACTCTTGTCCAGTAGAATTGCGTGTCCTGCCAAATATGATTCGGAAGCTTTTGCTTCTTTATCAATTTTTATCATACCCTTGAATAAGGATTTTGAGGCATCTTTCATAACGGATTTCACAAGGACTCTACCTCTCGAGCTTTTTCCACTATGTATTAGATTAGAAGTGACGTCAAATGATTGGCTACCTACCCCAAATAGAATTTCGACATCTTCTGCCGAAGCTCCTGGGCCTTTCATTATACTATCAATTTTGTATCTCGATAACTCTGCCCCAAACATTCCAAGATACCATGACATTTTGCTGTCTCTCTCTACAAAGGCCTTCCTATTGGAGAAGTTGATAGCGCGTTTATCCATAGCTTGTAGGGTTACTACTTCTAGATCGGCGTTAGGTCTGACATGTGACTCCATTAGCTCAAAATATGCTTGTTGAGTTGTACCGTTTACCTCTATTTGCGGAGAATATATCTCTTCGACAATTGTTGCTTTAGAGCCTGTATCAGCAATAATTATATTTCTTGTTATAGAGGATTTACCATCATTCGCGAGAGAGTTCACTATTCTAATGGGCTCCTCGACTACAACATTTTTGGGTATATAAACAAAAATGCCGGATCTAAAAGCTGAAGCCTCTAATGCTAGAAACTTATCTTCACCATAGTTCAGCCTGTTGGATACTAAGTGGTCTTTGATAAGACTCTCCTGTTTTATCAATGCTTCTTGTAAGTCCGTAATTATAACACCTTCTTTTGAAATCTTTTCCGGGATGAATTTAGTATGGATTGTAGACCCTATTCGTAATATGCTGGCACCTTGTTCCGTTTCTGTTTCCTTGAACCTCTCACGAAGTTCTTCATATGGCTCGAAGCTGCTCACCGTTTCAGGCAGGCTGACACGTTCCTCTCTCATGCGATTGACATCCGAATATTTCGAGTACAGCGGTGAAACTTCGGCTGGAAGAGCAGCATATTTTGAAAATGCTTCCCTTCTCATTTCACTTAGCCAGGCTGGATCTTTGGATTCAGAAATTATATTATTAATATAAGAGTCGCTAATAGAAGATAGTTTCAGACTCATTCTGCGCCTCGGAATAAAATTGAGTTAAATGGATCTTTATCCGACTGAACCTTCCATTTCCATTTTTACTAATCTGTTCAGCTCAACTGCATATTCCATTGGCAGCTCTTTAGTGAAGGGTTCAATAAAGCCCCCTACAATTAAAGAAAGAGCATCAGACTCTGAAAACCCTCTGCTCATCAAATAGAAGATTTGATCATCTCCTATCTTTCCCACCGTTGCCTCGTGAGAAATTGTTGCATCTTCTTCATTAACTTCTACATAGGGGTATGTGTCGGTCCTAGAGTTTTCATCTAATAACAAGGCATCACATCTTACATTCGATTTTACGCCGGTAGCCCCCTTAGCTACATGGAGCAATCCTCTGTAGGTTGTCCTGCCGAAATCCTTGCTAATTGATTTGCTTGTAATCCTGGAGGTCGTTTTTGGTGCCAAATGTACTGCCTTTGCACCTGCGTCTTGGTGCTGACCTGAGCCGGCAAATGCAACTGAGATGACTTCGGCGTGAGCATTCTTTCCAAGCATATATACTCCAGGATATTTCATTGTGAGTCTACTCCCGAGATTTCCATCTATCCATTCTACAGATGCATTCTCGTATGCATAGGCCCTCTTTGTTACCAAGTTGTACACATCCTTACTCCAGTTCTGGATTGTTGTATATCTGATCTTGGCACCCTTTTTGGCGATTAGTTCTACAACGGCTGAATGAAGAGATTCCGTAGTGTAAACCGGAGCAGTGCAGCCCTCGATATAGTGAACCTCGGCGCCCTCATCGGCAATTATTAAAGTTCTTTCAAATTGACCTATATTTTCCGCGTTAATTCTAAAGTATGCCTGTAATGGAAGCTCAACTTTTACATTAGGGGGAACATAAATGAATGAGCCGCCAGACCAGACCGCGCTATTTAATGCTGCGAATTTATTATCTTCAGGTGGAATGACTTTTCCGAAATGTCTTTTCATAAGATCAGGCTGCTCCCTAACAGCAGCGTCAGTATCAATGAAAATCACTCCTTGTTTTTGCAAGTCCTCTCTCAAACTATGGTATACTACTTCTGACTCGTACTGAGCACCTACACCTGCTAAGAATTTTCTTTCAGCTTCAGGGATGCCTAATTTTTCAAAGGTATTCCTGACAGAGTCTGGTACATCGTCCCAGCTCTTACCTTGCTTTTCTGATGCTTTGGCATAGTAGTATATGTTTTGAAAATCAATTTTCGACATATCGCCACCCCAATTAGGCATTGGTTTACTCATGAAGACTTCATAAGATCTGAGTCTAAAGTCTCGCATCCATTCTGGCTCGCCTTTCAGTTTACTTATTTCCTCTACTGTGCCTTTGGACAAACCCTTTTTACTTAAGTAAACATAAAGCTCAGTAGAATCCTTAAAGTCATACTTGCTATAATCCATATTGATTTCTTTTGTGGCCATATTAGTTATAACACCGTTATGTTTTATATATATTTTAGGGCTAAGTTCTGTAAAGTCTGGGTCGGATTTTTAGGACTATGAATTTCCGTCGGTTTTTGGGGGTTCAATCCGATCCATCAGAGTATGTATTTTATCAGTTTCATATAATCCTTCTCTATTAGCAGCGGAATATTATATTTTTTTGAATAGTCTAGCATAAAAAACAGCGTTCCTCCAACCTGTTCATATAATTCCTGAACCGACCTCTTCATCCCTTTCACCTTTTTCCATTCGAGCAGTATCTGCTCCCATGCGTCGAATTGGTCCCTAGTGGTGATTCTTACCATTTGGCTTTTCAACATCCTTTGCTTGATCTTCCCGATACCGTCTTTCCC
>JAICVW010000109.1 GCA_025935105.1 Nitrososphaeraceae archaeon | reverse complement strand
TGACCTGTGAAGACTCCCTCATCACGTTGACCTGTGAAGACCCCCACATCTGATATAAGACAGCATCGTTATCTAGTATTAAATGAGCAGTACCTCTGGAGATAACATAAGCTTCATCAAATTTCTTCCTAAGAACTAAGGGATCATCATCTGTACCACCTTCAATATAAATATACCCATCAAAGTCAGGTTTTACTTTATCTAATTCTTTCTGTGTTTTGATGATTAACTCTTTCACTAAGATATCCTCCTTTTTAGTCTTTTAGCTAAATCCACTAGTATAGAAAGTTCTTGTTCTTCGGAGAGATCTTTATAGATAAGGGATTCTTTACCATCTTTAAATTGGGTTAAAGCAGCTGGAAGGTAATCAGCTTGAAAAAATGATTGATTTGTTGTAATATCGGACATAGGGCTTGATTTTTGGTTCCCTATATCTAAGAAGAAATACCTTGGGGGTTTCTAGGAGAAATAATAGCCTCAGTAGTTAATTGACTTTCTTTGCCATCTCAACCAAGATGGTGAAGTGCTGAGTATATTAGTATCTAACTAGACTTCCAAGATAATTTCCAGATATAAAAAGAACAATTACAATATATCACTATGTAAGAACCTCTTGTCAAGCCCCCAAAATGATATTTTTCGTATTTTATTCTAAAAGTGATATAGAATGATCTAATATAGCAATTATTTTTTTTGTGATTTACATCATTGACATGGTGCGACACAGTGAGCAACAGTGTGCCACCTTGCCAAGATAAGGGATGGTTATGGTATTCTCTGATAAACAAGATATGTGGAATTGGGAAAAGTTTTCAACTTTCCTATTTTTCGACAAGAAGCTTCATAGATCCGAATCAAATGAAGGTTCTTTAAAATCTCGTTTTAAGACTCTTCAAGCTTGGTTCGTGGATAAAGATTTTACCAGAGAGAACTTCACGCTCCTCATTTCTCATTTAAGTGACAAGGAGTACAGTAACACTACTCTTAATAAGATTATACTAACTGGAAAGTTTTTATGTGAATGGCAAGGGCTTCATACTTTAGATACAGTAACATACTTTAGAGTAGGAAGGAAAAAGGTTGATTATCTATTACCAGAAGAAGTAGATGCCTTATCTAAGGTCAAGCTACCTTATGGAAGACTCAATGAGATCTATAACTTCAGAGATTATGTAGTCATACAACTATTCTATGCATGTGCTCTGAGAATTGATGAGGTTGCAGAATTAAAATGGTCAAATGTGGTTGAAGATGCTATATGCTATCTAGTCTTAGAAGAGACTAAAGGGCAACACCTTAGCAATAGCTCTGAGCCAGAAGAAGTCCCGCTACCAAGAAGATTATATGATCTTATCCAACAACTACCTCATCATGGTGAACGTGTTTTTGATTCTCAAAGAGGAAATAAGTTTTGTAAGCCTGAGTTTAATAGAATGCTTAAGAGAAGAGCAGCTGCAATTGGACTAGAAAAACCAGTCTACAGCCATGTATTTAGACATTCTAAGCTTTCGTACCTTGCTCAAATCATGAAGTATCCTCTTAAGACTGTATCTGATTTTGCAAGACATAAAAGGATTGAAACAACATCACGCTATGTCCACACTAGAATTGAAGAATTATACGCCTTGTCCTATGCTTCCCCTTTAGAGAATAAGGAAGGAGCATGGCCTGAATTACATAAACTAGCCTTAGATTATTTAAAAAGACTTTATGGAGCAGCTTCTAATAATGAACTTCTGAAAGCAATTCAAGAAATGGTAGAATATCAAACAGGATTAAAAGAAAGCCTAAAGTAATTTTTTGCATTATTCTCATAAAAGGAGTAATAGTATAAGTATAGTAGGTGAAATATTTTATTTGTTTATGACGTGGTTAATATTTATATTAGCTGCTGTGGGTGTAGGAATAGTGATTTGCAACTTCTTACTAGTTTTTTCGTTGAGAAAAAGATTAGAGAAATTAGAGAAAGAGGTATTCCAACTTTTAAAAGGATTAGACGATAAAAATTATACCTTGTGGAAATCAAGGCTAAAAGCTGAAGAAAAGCTGAAAAAACTTAATCGTCGGTAGGTATTGGTTGACCTTCAAAGAAATCTTTACTTTCTTCAAATTCCTGATATTCCCCCAAGCCTTTCACAATTTCCCTAACCATAGCTTCACATCTTTCTGACGTTAATACTTCACCTTCGAGTGAGTAAACAATTTGTCTAATGACTTCCTCCATCTTTATCACCACCTTTATTGTATTTGGGTAGATCGTCAAGTTCAGTCCTCCCTGTTTCCTCAAAGTGAATGATAGCTCCAACATTAAAAATAATAGCTGCTAGATGGTCTTCATCTCTCCACCCCATCATGTACTTAAGTAAGTGCCTCATGGTTGAAGCAATATACACTGAGAAAGGCATTCCTTTTTCCCAATTTCTATCTCCATACTTATTAGCTCCTTTAGCTAAGTGTTCTCCCACTCTCATAAGCATAAAAGGAGAGATAAAATCAGGACGTGGTTTACTATCATCAATATCTCTGACAGCTCCTGTGTCAAATTCTCTTCTATTTCCTGAATCTTGTATTTTAAAATTATTCATATGTGGACTTGGCGAGCAACGAACTCGCGTCTTAATTCTTTCCGTAATAGTCTCGACAAGTTTAATTTTGGGTCTTTACTCTTGGACTCCACCACCTTGTTTGTTTTGCCCCCTACCTTCTAACAAGGAACTCTAGTAAGAAGCTACTCAGTTAATTAGCGAAAGCGTAGTTATACGCCTCTGAGTAAGTTGATTCGCCTAGTTCAGCCAAAATAGCTTCCCTTTCAGCGAGCAACTGCTCTCTACTGCTTTTTGCAGTTATTGTTTTACGTTTAAAGATCGTCATCTACTTGCAACTATTAAAGAGCAAACTAATCGAATCTATACAAGCCCTTGTGCTAGGATACAGATTTGCACTGTATATACCGTTGCTTGATAGTCTGTACAAACTATTTCTGGCAATCAGAACGTCTTCTTACATAAGCGTCTACCTATTCCGCCACCTAGCTCTATTACATCTCAAAACTTAATTTCTTAGGTTCCAAGATGCGACTTTTATATCTCTTCTCTTTATATACGAACTCACCATTTCTGATCGGTGTCACTCCCCAATCAACTATTCCATCTGGCCTCACAGTACCCCATCCAAACCCATGAGAGCGATTAGTAGGTAAATGTTTCCCATAAGACAAAGGATCAAGAATCGTAGAACATGGAACACTAATCCCTAAAATTGGCTTTTTTTGTGGAGGGAGTGATAGAGTATGCACTTCGTAATCATGATAATGACCAAACATAGTTGTTTGGTGTAGGTAGATCGCCATCTTCTTAGCGTGTTGGTTTTTAGCATAGTAGATATTATCTCCATGAGTAAATGCCATCTCGCCTAATTCAATAACTGTTCTTTCCTTTACATACAAATCTATATATTCTTTTTGAATATTCTGCTCTACTTCAGCCCATCCTTTCAACTCTGGTATCATATCAACCGCTTTATTACTCCAGTCCTCATGGTTGCCAAGTATATATATAATCTTTGTACGCTTTCCTAATGCTTGCCTAACTAATTTAAAAAGATCTTCATTTGCACCATGAAAATACTCTTGAGGATTAGGCATCTCTTTAGTCTTACGAGGAATATTCTTGGCCCAATGGTTAAAGGGATCGTTATTGACTACATCCCCACCATAAATAAAATAATCAGGTGGATTATCTGACAACATAGCTAGGTATGCATCAGTGAAGAGGTTAAAGGGATAATGCCAGTCTGGTAAGAAAACAAAACTAGCATACTTCTTAAAAGGTAATAAGCCTGTTATATATTCTACTGTCATAGTGTCGTGAGAGTCGCCTACTTTGTGAAGCAAACGACTCGATAAATTACTGACCCAAAAGTGTAACCTTAGCTGATCTATACAGACCTGCTGCGGATAGACCGTAAATTACTCCTTCTACTACTGAAAGCACACTAAAATGAAAGAGTACTGATGCTACTGTAATACCAAAAACAATATTAGCTACTGGTAAAAGCCTATTAGACAATCCAACTTGTTTTAATAAGTTAGTTAAAGCAATAATTATTGGTACTGCTGTTAATGCTGTAAGTTCCATAATCCCTCCTTTCCTACAAAAAAACCCGACACCTCAATGAAGAGTTATCAGGTTATTCTAATTAGGATATACCAATAAGATTTTATCTTGTCAAGAAGTAAATAATTTTACTCCAAATTGTAGAAAGAAAGCTTTGTACCCTTGGTACTCTTTTGTAGACTGCTGCTTGCCACAGTTGTTCAATTACTGGTATTGTCTCTTTCACTAATACCTCATGAGGCGTGAGGATTGCTTCAACACGTGTCTTAATTTGACTGTCTGTAGCATCTGGTGAAAGAGCAATAAGCCCCAGTAGGGTAGTAAACCTACCCTGCAAAGCACCAAGATTGTGTTGTGCGTCTAACGCTTCTTGCGTATATTGCTTATCTTCACTAGATACCTTTGCAAGTGTATTTGCAATATCTGTAACTTGCCCTTTAAGAGCAATAATTGTATTCTCATCTGCTTCGTACTTAGATTTATAATCATTCACCTGCCCTTGTAATGTAGCTACATTTTGTGAGAGTTGAGCATTCTTTGTAACTTCTGCTTCATATAGGTTCCAATTAGTATCTCTAGCAGTTCTAAGGTCTTCAAGTACTGCTTGTGTAGACTGGGGTAGTTGTTTTGGATGAAGCCAACCAATGACTCCATTATAGTTGTAGGTCTTAACGTGGCAATTAGAATCTTTAGGATCGTTTTGTTCAAGAACCGTAACTTCATTTGTATCTGCACTTATTACAATACCAACATGAGGCCAGTTCCAACAAATAATATCTCCAGCTACAGGAAAATTTTCAGGAGTATTTGCAACCTGGGTATAAATATCTTGAGGTTGATTGTAAATAAGATCTGCTGTAGCTCCAGTAAAAGGACTACCCCCAAGTACCTTATTCCAAAACTGAGCAAGATCAAAGCATTGATTACCAAAAGCTCCATCCCAATCTACCCAATGTTCATTGATGAGTGCTACAAAATCATCTAAGGTAATATTCAACATATTATTTCCAACCCATTATTGGGAAAACTACATATCTAAAAAACATTCCTACAGAAACAAAGAAAGCGACTACGCCAGCTATAATCTTGAGTCCCTTAGTTCCATAATTAAAGATGATTGTTCGATCTAGTCTCTCTTGAAGAATTGGTTCAAGTTGAGCTGTGATACTAGCCTTCCAGGTTTTATCCTCTACTACATACAGATCAAACCGCTTTATAAATGCTTCTAGTGTCTCTTTCTCTAGTTGTGTCATAGATATGAAATCCCTATTAGTATATGTGAGGACTTTTAAAATGTTCGGTAATCGAACGTATTGCGTATAACGTGTTACAGTTCTCCTATGGCATTTACATTTGGTGTTGAAAGCTTAATGAGTCCAGGGGATGATCTACAAACCAGGTTACTCACTGAGGTAGGAAAAGCTGAGAAGTCGTTATATATGATGATCTATGGGTTTACCTTAGAACCTTTAGCAGATCTACTAATTGAAAAGAAGAAAAATGGCGTATCTATCCAATGCGTACTCGATTTTACACAATCCAGGGGAACCACTGAGCGAATACAAGTACAAAAACTGCTTGAGGCAGATATAGACTTAGTAGTGGGGACCAGTCCAGTTGCAGGACAGATTATGCATGAGAAGTTAATCATTGTTGATATGGAAAAGACTATTTCTGGATCATATAACTTCAGTGCATCTGCTGAGAAGCAAGTCAACCACATGGATATATTTTACTCACCCGATAGGGCTAGTTGGGCTAAGGGAGTTTTTGATATGCAATATGCCTGGGTAAAATCTCATGAATTAGATAAACAGCCCAAAATTATTATTGAGGCATAACAAAAAAAATTCAGGAAAACATTTCTACCTCTGAATTTTTGCAGTATCTACCCAACGTGCTAGAAGGCTATTTTACTTTAGCCTTGTTTCCCCACCTCTTCATCGCACCAAGCTTGCCAAGCCTTGTCCGTTCTTCTGGCGTACGTTTTGCATTTGAGACACTAGCACCCTTTTTACCTAGCTCTCTCATATATTCTTTTATTAAATCCATATTCTTTTTATCCATAGATACCAGTATAAACCATTACAAGCCCTACATAAAGGGCATATAATGGGCAGGGATAAACCCTTACATTTGTTGACAAGCAACAGGTTCATTAAGAAGTAAGGCGTATTCCATAGCGCAATAATCTGCTATAGAGTCCTCTACTGTTCCTAATAAAACCCATCCCTGTTTTGTATATACTGATATTCTACTCATGATTCTTTCACCCCCTTTCATTGACAATTTACACAATACCTCGTACTAGATCGCTTATAATAGGTTGCCTTACACTTTATGCAAGTAGCCTTTATAGCGTCTAGTATCTTTGTTTCTTCTGATTGCGCTAGTCTTTCCCATTCTCTTTTTTCTTTGGTACACTGAGTACAAGAGATATAACCGCTAGGACTTACCCTTATATACTTTTCATCATGGTTACAATTGATATACATATTCTTTAGTTTCCTAGTTCCTTCCCTTATGGGAAAGCATCAGAAAGCTAATCAATTAGACTATTGAGCATTGAATTAAATTTATCGCTCTTTTCTTCTGAGATAGATTTCATAGCCATTTCAAAGTTAGGCTTCTTATATTGCGTGTGGTATCTTTCTACTGTTCTATTCATGTAATCTCTAGCATCTTCTTTTATTGCAAAAGTACCCACTTGCCATTCTCCCCATTCATCCTCTTGATTGTATCTAGCAAAAATTTGATACTTCATATTTCTCACCTCCTTTGCTTTTGTATTGATTACTATTGAGGGTATAAGTTGTCTTATGCCCTCTAACTAATCAGTAAATGCAGTAGGCATCCGTATAGCTACTGTTTTTAATTGGCTTTTTATCCAAATAGATTGTTGCCCCCCTTGGATCAGTTTGGAAAAAGATATATAAACCTAGCTTTCTTGCTTTCTCCTCTGCAACTTCCATGATAGGATCTATATATCTTTCATACTCTGCCTCTTCAAACCTATTAATTAGTTTATTACCTACATATTGAGGCTCATTACCCATATATCCATTGCAATAGTATTCGAGTCTTCTATGTATTTTATTTCCGATAACTAAGAAGCTTTTATAATCGTTTCGTGTCAAGCTTAATGCTTCCATTGTTTGCGCTATATGTTGATCTCTCCAAGCTTTTTGTTGGGTTCTTTTCATATTGTTCACCTCACTTTCTGCTCTATCTGAGCTTTAATACATATCATTTGCCTTGTGTTTAAAAGCTAAATGTAATCCTAGTAATACGAATGCAATCTTGCTTAAAATTAAAATTGTCATAT
>JAICVW010000158.1 GCA_025935105.1 Nitrososphaeraceae archaeon | reverse complement strand
AGTGATGTTTCTTTTAGGGCATGATATGGAGTCAAGGAGGTTACAGGTAAGCTTGCAGCAATATCCCAACCTATATCCTGAGGAATTTTGAAGACATTTCTTGCTGGAACTGAAATATATTCTGCAAAACCACCATTAGTAACTACACCAATTAGTCCACCATTTCTACATATCATGTCCAGACCAAGAAGACACATGTCACAGGTTCAGTCAAATACCTTGTTATGTACTACTACCATGTCACCTTTTTTCATGTTATTTTTAACCTGACTTCCAACTTCTTCTATTACACCAGCTGTCTCTGCCCCTGGGATGTGTGGAATTGGATTAGCCTCTCTGGAACCGGTAGCTACCAAGTAATCTATAGGATTTATGCCAACCGTCTTAACCTTTATTAGTGCATCCTGTTCCCTTATTTTTGGTTCTTGTACATCTATAACTTGTAGATTGTCTAAACCAGGCTTTTCAAAAATAGCAGCCTTCATAATATTAGTTTATAAACTTATTTCATAAAAAGGTTAATTCGAATTTGTAAATTTAGGGAGATGCAGACAAGTCATTAAAAGTTTTCATCGTTGAGAGCCGACTGAACTCTCATTTGCAACCCCCTTTGTATATTGGTATAACACTCTGAATAAGGGTAAAGACCTTTAGGTAGCTTAGAGATAGCCAGATTACAATGACACAAACTATCTTGATCACAGGTGCCACTGGTACTGTGGGTAGTGACAGGGTCGGCTGCACGTTCAGCCAACGATACCACTTTTTCGCATTTGAACGGAGTACAAACAGTACAATTAGACCTTAACAGTACAGATACAATTGCTTCAGCTTTTCATGACGTAGACAAACTTTTCCTACTTACCCCATTTCAACCGAATATGGTAGACCTTACATCAAATTTAGTAAATGTAGCTAAGAATGCCAAGGTCAAACATATAGTAAAACTATCTGTAATGGGAGCCGATGCTGAGCCAGGAATTACTCCCAGTCGTTTGCATAGACAAGCAGAAAAAATTTTAGAGGAATTTGGAATACCGTTCACTTTCTTGCGTCCAAACTTCTTTATGCAAAATTTTGTAAATTTCTTTATACATACAATCAAAAGTCAAAATGCATTTTATGTTCCCGCAGGAGACGGACAGATTAGCATGGTTGATGTTAGAGACATTGCTTCTGTTGCATCTCAAGTGCTTACTAGTAATGACGACGGTGGAAAGGCCTATAATATTACTGGAGGCGAGGCACTGTCGTATTATCAGGTTGCTGAGGTACTTTCTAGAGAAGTAGGAAAGAAGATAAGCTATGTAAATATATCAGATGAAGATGCTCGCAAAGGAATGAAAGATGCTGGAGCAGATGAATGGACTATAAATTCCATGATCGAATTATTTGGAATTATTAGGGCAAGCTATGCAGCAACAGTATCTCCAACAGTTGAACAAATAACAGGGAATAGACCAATAAGTTTTAATCAATTTGCAAAAGATAATGCAGCACATTTCAAATAGGATCTGCCGAGGTCATTTGCGCAATGCGAATACAACGAGTGATCGAGAGTGTTAGACAAGTATCTTATCTCCAATTACATGGTTCAACACCTGTCCGGCACAGTCAAAGATACTCCTATACCATCTACAATTACACGTTAATCCCATTTCGTTGAGAACCCCCTAACGGAAGGTGTTGATTTCTTTGGTCTAGAATTCTTGTCCACCAGATAACCATGTGCTCACTTTCCAACCTAGACTCAGTTCATCTTGTCTCTTTTGATCAACTTTCCTCTTGATTCCATGACTAATGCATTTGTTCCACCATTCTGACCCATTTTTCGACCTCATTCTCGATTCAATGAATTGTCTAAATCGGTTTTCTAAACTGAATAAGATTCTGTACGCAGTACTCATGACAACTGCGTTATCAGTAGTAAGATCTTGAAGGGATTGAAATCCTAATGCGCTAAGTCTAATATAGAAATTACCCCTGGTGAATTTTTCCAAATGGATAAGTTCTTTATTTTCTAGATATCTTACGACAGCCAATAAATAATTAGGATCATTAATTCCAATAAGTTTGGCCAATTCCTCATTACACATCAAATTATGGATATCAAGGTTGTATAATGGTCGAAGAGTTTCCAATATCATCTTTCGCTCTTGCTTTTTATGGCTGATTAAGGAGGGTGGAAGATTTTCCTCATGTGTATCAATTCCATTGATCGTGATTATGTACCAGCCGATATTGTTCTGTTGTATCAGAGCCATGCTTTGCAAGATTTCCACATATTGACTCACGTCGTTTTGTTCAAGGCCTAATAGTTCAACCAGACGATGGAGTGATAATCCCACAAGATAATTCTTAAACCATTGTTCATACAACAAACCAAGTATTTTCTGTCGGGCTTCGAGGCTCATAAGTCAAAAATATCTTATATCTACTTTTAAGCCTTAACGAATCTGCTCCATGCGTGGGTATTTTCCATTGAATAACTACTTCGAAGTTGCCGTATACTTGGAAATTAACGTGTTCACTCAAGAAATCGGACAGCGTACGTTGTCTTGAGTCGCTAACGGCGTTATCAATCTGCACCGATCCTACATGTGTATTACTGTTATCTAGACAGATTGTTTCTCCCCGTTCGTTGAGGTAGTGTTCTGAAACGTTGATGAACCGCAAACGACATTTTTGAAATGTTGTTGGATTAAGAGGTTCTGATAAGTTAAACATCAAATAAAATGAAAATCTACTAGGGGCACTTACCAATTAGACAAAAAGGTCTGACCGATTTGAGGGCCCTAGTTTTTTCATTAAATATTTTATTTCTTTAGGAATCAATTGATCTTTGGTTATGATGTAAGGTGTTAGTTTAGATTCCCAGCCGTATATAAAATTACGTTGCAGATTGTCGTCTGTTACTAGTTTAGACTTGTATTTGTCAATGGCTTGTTTGAGTAGGTGATAGAACTGGATACTGTTAATATGTATGGTAATGATCCCGTTTTTAGATTGGGTAACATGTGACGACTTAGATAAGTCACGGTTCACAAAGAAAGTGAATTCAACACGATTATTAGAGACTTCTATCATATTCGGAATAAAGACATGATTAATACCGTTTCTTATTCCCAGCCAAAGAGTTCGCGGTATCTTCTTTCCATCATCCGGGAAATATTCTTTAACAAATTCTTTTACATTATCTGTCGCATTGTACTTTTTACCTGTATCACCGACATATAGTGCAGAAACTAATTCTAGACCAGTACACACAAGGGTCGCTATTGACAGGTTGCCTGCCCCATGAGAACCTTCTAACGTAGGTTTTATTTCGCCTTTGACAAAGGCTTGACCACCATCTATAAGGCTGCGAATATCGGATAATAATGCATCGAGCCAACCAAATCGATTAGTTATATAATCGTCTTCTTCGTGGTCACCAAGTATGTAGTCAAGCCGTTCTCTTTCATTCATATCTCATCCCTATAGGGATGCTTCTCAAAAATATAAGTATCAGGTTCAAGTAGATAGCGGTCATTATTGACTATCCCCTTATACCAGACATGTTACATTTGATCAGCCCTTATTCATTTTAAGATTAAGATTGACACCGTTGATATATCGTTATTAGCAGAACGTGCTAATTTTTATCTATGGCAGGGAAAAGAAAGACCCCACTCTCTGAAATCATACAGAAGAGGTACGTTATTCCAAATAGAAAAGCCAAGGAAGAGTCATGGGAAAGCGGAATATTCCGAAAGCTGTCGGACATAAATTGGTCGAAGATTATTGTATTGATGCTCGTGAGAAGGCTAAAGGACAAAAAGCCAGAAGGAAATAAAAGCTCATCTTTCAGTTCTGGAAGTCGGCCCTATGGCCGCCGAACAAACATGACGAGCAACCAACGACGACTTGCTTCCAGACAATTGGACAGATACAACCAATATATCTACAACAAGCCGGCTTGTGAAACTTATTGACAGTTGTTGGAGAGTGGCAGGATGAGTAAAAAAATTGTGTTCAGAAGATTTTAAAAATCAAGCGGTCATCCCGCTTTTGGACAGATGTGAATTTAGATTCTTTCTCAGTTAATCATCGCAAACGAAGATAGTCATGGTTGTCATCGTCACCGGCTTGTGTTGTCCAACGTCACCGGGATGTGCACAGGGTGTGCCACCATTAACGCCATTTGTATTGGTTGCAAATGCTGAGTGTGTATATACGGTTGCTGTCGCTAGGACTAAGAATAGTGTCATTAGCGCAACAATTTTACTTATCATATAGTTTATACTATAGATGCCCGCTATTAAGGAGATTGACCACAATGTGCCACAATATGGGACAAAGATGAACACTAAAACTTACCACCAAACTAACGATGGAATAACAAATTTTCCCGGTATAAATTTTTAGAATACTTAAATGATTCCTGGCTAGTATTTCTCATCCTTATAACCCAATTTGTCAAAAATGACCGTTGCCAATAAGCTCATGTGGTTTGGAATAACTGTTTGATGGTGTGTAGCATACGATTGTTGTTGATATTCATAGCTTGACTTTTTTGAGTAAGGATATGATTGCTAACTAATCTCGCATGAAATTGGCTTTTGAATGAATTCATCTATTTTCACTGATTTCAAGAGCGTTCTGAATTCATCCTCATCAATCTCAAAAGCAGTCATGAGAAAGACTTTGACCTCTGGCTTTATCCTTTTGACTTGATTGACAAATTCATATCCGTTCATGCTTGGGATCCTTAAGTCAGACATGACCAGGACATACCCCTTAGAATCTATTCGAAAATGTTCCAATGCTACCAATGGCTCTGAATACGAATATCTGAAAACCCAGTTTTTCTAAGACTTGCTTCAAAACTGTTGTAATGTCTATCTCGTAGTCTAGTAATAATATAGCATTATTATAGACAGTGGCTAAACCACCCAAATTTATAATATCTTTATTCAATTTTGTCTCACAAGTTCGAAAGAAAAAAAAGATGATTAGGAGGAGGGACTTCATTTGTCGTTTGCTATTGAGACATCTCCAAAAATGCTTGCAGGTAATCCCGCGGGAAAGTTAAAGTCAAGTGTGAGTAATCAGGTTGTAAAAAATCAAACCAATCTATATCAAAAAACTGTTAAGAAATTCTAATATTTATCTCGGTTCGATTGTTTGGATTATGCTAGCTGCTGTCTTCTTTTAATTTCCAGATAATGCCACGAGTTGAGCTGATAATTGTAGAATAGCGTCACCTTTTAGTCACAGGTGTTTTATCGAACGTTATTCACCTGCGAGTTCCCTTGGATTCGACATTGCTGTGTGCTATTCCGTCCTATTAACTTTGTTTCTTACGATTATCAGTGACAGATTCAGAGAACGGAAAATCCCTAAATAATGTGGACAATGATTGAATATGTGAGTATCGTTCTTTTGATGGAAACAAGTATAGAGGTTTTCCTATTGCTGACCTGATATCAACACCCTTTACCACACTATTGAGTGATTTGATGTCAGAATTATTTTCAACGTCTATTCTAGGTTCTGGCCTTTGCATAGCAGTGAATATTTCGTACGTGATTTCAATCGGATCAATCTTGTTGGAGTTACAATAATGACAGTATATACCATTCTTTGGTAGGGTACTCATCTGTTCGGAGGAAAGGTCACGCTCAAGATAGGATAGCGGAATATAATATGTCAAAAGCTTACCTCTAGGATCTCTCGGCGTTGATACAAGACTTAGATCTAATACCTTACCCTCATCATGAAGCAGATCAGCAGCTTTTTCATTATAGATGTGTCCTCTTTCGTGGGAACATATTATATAAGGTTGCAGACATATTGAGCATAAAACCTTCTTGTATAGGATTGTCGGGCTTGTAGCATTTACTCCAAGATACCTCTTAAGTAGAATCGGGCATTTTAAAGTAAAATGAGCTTCATTTTTAGGAATCAAACAGCTAAGCTCTGATATTATCTTCTTAAGTATCCTCGTTTCGGATTCCAAAAAGTGTTTTATCATCATGTCTTCAGTACTTTTTTGTTTTCCCTCGTGGACCAAATCTAGTGCTTCGATACTTAATTTTCTTGCTAAGGTCAGTCCATTATTCTTAATAGCAATTGGAACCTTAACAGTGACTAACCATTCTGCCTTTATATCCAGGTATTCAATCGTCACATTTTTCTTGTCAGATTCGGCCTTGCTTTCGAGTAATCGCAAAGCAGCAAGATAGTTTGTTTCTGCTTTGTCAATCTCGGATTCTTCAGCAGCTAAACGAGCATTTATCACAAGCTCATAAATATGGGGATCTGTCATCTCGAGGAGTCCCTTTCTGAATTAAACTTCTCAAGTACTTCGGCAACTTTGTCAGCAGGACCTTCGTATTTTATGCGCTTTTCTTTCTCTTTTTGATAGAAAGTAATAGTTGCCTTTGGAATATCTTTCTTTTGTATACTAGACTTGAGTTTGT
>JAICVW010000140.1 GCA_025935105.1 Nitrososphaeraceae archaeon | reverse complement strand
GCTCTACCAGGCTGAGCTACCAAGGCACCTGGATTGCAAACGACTGATTCCGATGATTGTCCCTTAGGAAGCACCATGACTAAGGGACGAACATATTAGTGGAATTATTAGGGGCTTTATTTAGCTCACGTTTTTCACCGTATAGAAATCGGAATGGACATTCAAAGGCCAGAGGTATATAATTGCGTTCAAGACTGCTTTAAACTTTGCCTTGCTTTCTAGCAACATTTTAAAGTGTAAGTATCACTCGGTAATTGCATGCTACCGCCATGTCCTGGTATAAAGATCCTTTATTCAAAAGGAAAATTGCCAGAACTGAAGTCTCCATATTTAATATGTGGCTTTCCTGGGAGCGGATACGTTGGAAAGATGGCTGTGGACCATTTAATAGAGGAGTTGAATGCTGAGCATCTGGCAGATATTTATTCTACCTCTTTCCCACCACAAGTTCTGATACGACCTGATGGTACTGCAGATCTAATGAAGAACACAATATTCTACTCCAGCAAGCCAAATTCTTCTGGAACTAATTTGCTGCTGCTCACAGGAGATTCTCAGCCAGCAAATCCAGACTCTGAATATATGCTAGCCGAAGAAATCTTGAATGTTGCAGTAAAATTCAATACATCACACATTTTTACCCTGGCCGCTTATATCACTGGCGTGTTTGTTGAAAAGCCAAGGATTTTCGGTACGGCAACTGATATCGATACGATCAAGTCTTTTGGCGAACGCAACATCTCTGTGATGGATGGGGGAAGCATTACTGGTATGAATGGCCTTATTATCGGTAGCGCAAAGCTTCGTGGGATTAGGGGAACATGCCTATTAGGCGAAACTTCCGGGTATGTAGTAGACGCTAAAGCATCCAAATCCATCCTAGAAACACTCCTCTCAATTATCGACATAAGTATAGATATGAAAAATTTGGATAAGAGAGCAAAAGATACTGAAACGCTTATTGAAACAATAGAACAGCAGATGAGTGGAAGAATGTCGCGACAGCAAACTTCTGTAGCCACTAGACCATCAGATATGGGCTATATCAGCTAGCTCGATACTAGTTACACGCCCTGAAATATCTCACTCGTGAATGCTTGAGTGATAAAGACTGATGAATTTTCATTTATGCCCTTTTTATTTTTCCGTATCTTCCAATATTAAGGCTGTTTTCTCCTCGAAATGCTTGTGTGTAACCGTTTTCAATACCAACGTTATCTCCCTGTTTGACGAGGTTAATCTGATCATCCCATAAAGAGAGCTTAATTTGACCAGTTTCATCAGATATTAAAGCATCTGCAACTTGGGCTGTGCCACCAGTGCGAAGGTTTACTGATCTCGGTTCCGTAATACTATCAATCCTTCCCTCCACATTAACTCCTCTCATTCCCGGTTTTAACTCATTTATCTTCATTTTCAACTCTGTTTTACTTTACAGTTATAATAAAGGTTCTGAATTAGTGACCATATCCCGTTCATTATCACTCGATTAGGTAACGATACGAACCATTATGAGCTGTTAATCATATATTATTATCTCTAATACAGTAACTTCTAGCAATCTAAGACCTTATGTTACTAGATTTCACATGCTAAGGCGTTTCATTGACTAACTGGCTGACAAATATTAACGGAAAATATATTCTGCGTAAACATGAAATATGGATTATAGGCGGGAGATGTTGAGGAGGAGGGATAGCGAAGCCTGGTCAAACGCGCAGGACTCAAGATGAATATAAGTAATCCCGTCCCTTAGGGGTTCGTGGGTTCGAATCCCACTCCCTCCAATGAGAGTAATAAGCTGCACTCTACTCAGCCACTTGTACTTCGAATGGGATGTCCACGAGTAACTAGCGTTCTCTTACATTCGGGTAGTAATAACATAGTCTGAGTATATACAATACAATTTATCATCAACATTAGCTACAATTCAGCATCCTGGGATGGCATCCACTACTCTGTTGTATATGTCATCTTCAACACCTCAATACGAACTAAGTTACATCAATTGTGATCTTCTATATTATTGGGTAGGCTAAAGGCTTCATATTTGAAAACAATTTCTTCCATCGATCTAGTCATGCCAGAAAAACTAGTGACGTCATTTAGTTCTAACTTACATTTTCAAGAAGTCATAAACCTTCCATAAATATTCTCACTTACAGTTGGAGACCAGAAGCCAACCTTTGGTATTGTATAGCATGCAATGGGATCGATTGAACAATATAATATTAGAGCCTTTTCTTTTCGAATTGTATCCAAATGTTGTCTATTCTTACCACACAAGCATCTGTAGTGATGGTCTAAGATAGGCCTTATGGGATCGATCTATATATCTGAATTGTACGCTGTAAATTTAAAGGTTTATTTAATTGGATATTAAAATAATCATACGCAGGCCATGAGCAATAATTCCGACGATACATCTTGGTATAACCCTAATGCTGATAACAGCAATCAGAGTAAAGTGTGTCCTAATTGCGGAGATGTGAACGATAGATACGGCCTACCCATCTACCCGTTTAATAAATCTACGAAAGTGTTGAATTGGTGCACCAAATGTCTAGGAGCAGTAAATGAAATAACCACTACTGATCGAGAGCTTCCGCAAGCAGACGGATACTGACACAATAACCCTTGAAAGTCCTCTATTTCTTTCCTATTTGCTTTTACTTGTTTATGACATAAAAGTCATAGACTAGATTTCTCTCCGAGGTTTTAGATCCGTGCTTCGTATGATACTCAATTAGAGCCCAAAAAGCTGGAAAGGTTTCAACCAACCCAAGAATAGGGCATAACAGGAGAGAAAGAGAATGCAGAAAGAATCTCTTTGACCGTGCCACCTTTGAATATCTTAGATTTAAGAAAAGCCCGATTTGATAAGAAAAGAGCCACACAATAGAGGAAAATAATAGTATTGCTCCTATACTGAACTGGAACGGACCCATGTTGCCAAAGAAATGAACTGATAATTCGGAGTAAAGTTGTTTCGATAGATTCGAAAGGATTGACATCCCATCTGTACCAACTCTGTAGTTTAGTACGGTTTGTAACGCGGCAAGTACAAGTGGCAGGTTTACATGTAACGAGATTATCATTGAAATGAAGCCAGATGCAAAGCCCATAAAATATGTCAAGAGTTTATAGGACAGCTTAAATCGGTGCATGGGAGGAAATTTGTCTATATTCTGAAGACTGCCCAAGATCCATCTGCGTCTTTGCATGAAGTGGTCTTTCATATTTAGAGGGGGCTGTTCAAGGAGCATGCCTCCATGCCAACCCATCGAATTGGCACCATACTTGTGGTACATCTGGTATCCGAACATTTGATCCTCAGCTAAAGTGGGACCAAAATTCCAGCCAATTGAGTCTTCAACGTCTGATCGGACCAATAGATTGCTTCCATGCATGTGCAATGGGGAAGTCTTTACATATTGTTCATTTCTCATTTGAGAAACACAATCATAACATGTGAACGGCCTAATAGATTCGGCAAGTGCAGTTAAGATGTTAGCTGATTCGAATTTCAAAGGATAGAAAATAGGCCCCTCAAAAGCTAAAGCCTTATTTTCTCTAATTGCTTTGAGTAAAGAGAGCACCGTCTGCCGAGTTACATAGCTTTCATCATCCATGTGAAAAATCCAATATTTGTTGCAATTTTCACCTGTTTTTCGTCTGTGTTCCACAGCATACTGCAATGCTCTTCCCTTTTTGATAGCATTGCTTTTAAAACTTTTATCGACCAAAACCACCTCGGCATTTGAGTAAGCGAGGGTCTTAACATCCTGAGGATCGTCAGTAATAACGGAAATCCGATATTCGCTATAGTTTATCTTGCTGCAAGAAGTGATTACGGAATTAATTCCACGTTCAACAACCGGTGTTTTTGTAGCTGAACGGCTCGTGATTTGAAATATTATCAACGGATCGTTATGAATTCGTTGGATGTCATTTCCGATAAATAATTGCCTGTTTTTCAGATACCTGATTATCGAAACTAATGCGATTGGAACGTTGGTAAGCCATACGATAGTTATGAGCCCCACCAGAATGTCGTCTAACAATATCTAGACACAAATTTCTTCATAATATATAATAACCGCTTTCTAGAACAGACCAGATTCAACATAAGGAAGATATCCCCAATACTGAGGGGAGAATGTGATTATCATGACAAAAGTTGTTTCTGTGATAGAGTTCCTAGGCAGAATGGCAATTTGTATAGAATAATCGAATTTCTAGAAAAACTATGGTTAATAAGCGTTCCTGTTCTTGTTTCGAATAGCCTAAACAAATGCCTCTAGAAACTAAGAATAATGATCGGGATGACGCTACGTACTGCGAACAATGTAAGGGTTGTACCGTCATATTTGACATGGTTTCAAGCGAGTACGTTTGCAGTTCATGCGGCTGTGTTGCTAGTGATAGATTCTTTAATTCAGAAAATTCTACTGGATATCTCGGCCAGTCTGGCTTTAGTGACAGATCTAGAACGGGACTGCCTGAATCCTTAGCTATACATCACAAAGGGCTTTCCACATTGATAGGTTTGGGCGATACTGATGCCAGAGGTAAAGCGCTGGAGCCAGCTCAGAGAATGAAAATGCAGAGACTACGCACTTGGAATAATAGATCACAACTAAATGATTCCATCTCCAGGAACTTGGAAAAGGCATTGAAGTTTCTGAACAATTTTGGTGATAAGCTATATCTTAGTCAAGCAGTAATGGAGAGTGCCGCCTACATCTATCGGAAAGCTGCGATAAAAAAGCTTGCCAAGGGCAGATCCACTCTGGGACTTGTAGGTGCAGCACTTTATGCAGCGTGTAGAGAGACGGCTACCCCGAAAACTATATCCGATGTCGCGAGCGTCTGCAACCTTTCCAGTAAAGATGTGATGGCACATTATAAATTGATATTAAGGGAACTTTCCCTGCAGATGCCTGTTCTTCATGGACCTGACTATGTCACATTAATAGCTAATAGACTGGATTTGAGTGAGAAAACGAAAAGAGAAGCATTGAAGATATTTTCAGAGGTTCAACAAAATAGAATTTCAATTGGCAAAAATCCTAGGGCATTAGCTGGCGCAGTCATTTATTTGGCATCTCAGACCTGCAATGAGTTTCTCCGCCAAGTAGAGATCTGCCAAGTAGCCGACATTTCTACAGTTTCTCTGAGGAAAAGATGTAAAGAAATCAAATCCAATCTTGAAGTACATGACTAGACTGCCAATTTTTTGATATTTTGGACTATGTCTTTACCTTGAATAAGGTACAACAATTCATCTGCGCTTATTCTTAAGTATGCCGCTCCAAAATTTGGGTATGCTTCCCGACAAGTGAACAAAGTCAAAATCCTCCCATCGTGATTAATTTTAAATCCTTGACAGGGTTCATGGCCTCTTACAACAAGTTTAGTAGTCGAGGCATCAAGCCACCTCTTGGATACTTCGATTCCAAAATGTTTCCCATATCCCCTCCTGGAATATTCCCATTCTAATCCGCGGTCGATATGTTCAATTGGATCATTCCACAATAATTCCTCCATCACAGCGTTAGTAATTGATCTGTCTTGAATGCCCTCAGCTTTATTACGACGTAACAATTCAAATTCAATCGGAAGACCACCGTGAACCATTAGTATTTGTTCAGGCACGAACACAAACAGACTCAATAATTCAAAGAAGTGTAAAATTTTATCATAATAGATGGAATGTGCCACATTCCTACCAAATTCCTGCGTTAGTTTGATTGGTAAATCATGAGACGAGAAAGGGAATTCCATCGGGGCTTCGTGATTTCCACGCATCAAGATTACGGAGTTGGGAAATTTATGTTTTAGATAGCAGATTACATATAATACTTCTATAGAGCTTCTACCTCTGTCCACATAGTCGCCAAGAAATATGAGCTTATTTCTGGAGTTGGCTAACTTACTTTCATAATCAATTTCTTTTAATACTAATAAAAGTGATTTAAGATCACCGTGAAGATCACCTACTATAAATAACTCATCAGGAACCTCTACTAACTTGATCACCCGTCCATCTACCATGCCACCAGTGATTTGCCTAGTCTGTTTTTCTTGCATGAGGGTATTTGTGGCCATGTCCACTAGCTCGATAAAGGAATTAGCATCTACACCGTTATACAGTTGTTCAAACTCGCCGAACAATTATGATGCTTCCATATGCAAATGAAGGTATTAAATAGATTAATAATTCTCTATAAGGTACCTCCAAAAATTCGCAAATTGCATAGTATAGGTAGCATTCCAGGTTCTATTGTTTGAAGAATATTTCGCCATAATATTTACGCTGACGATAAACAGCTGTATTTGTATTTTCATATTTCCAAAAAATGAAGAACCGAAGTCGCTGTTTCTCTCAGATCTTCATTCAAAGAAGAAACACGAACTATTCTGATGTACAGAGCAAATGTTGAGCAATGACCAGCGCAGCGTATCTTGATTCTTCTTGAGACTGACTTAATAAGCGAAGTACAAATTGGTAATATGATAGCTTATAGAATTACCCAAAAGGGGAGAAAGTTTCTTTCTTTCTTTTTAAATTCAAATGCAAAAGATGCTCCCTATAGGTATCTAAGATTTGACGACAATATTACTCCAATGCTAATGCCATTTAAATTAGGGGTTCAAGTTTAACGACAGGATTCTCAGAAGATTTCTCGACCACTATTGCATCAGTATGGATCTCACTAACAATAGAGTGCATAACTACACTCCCTCTACCATATTGATTAGAAAGATGAACATCGAAGTCGAAAATCTTGTACTCCGCGGTAGGTCTCCCAATTATGAATGTCAAGTCTGCCTGGGCTAAGTCGTTCCTC
>JAICVW010000152.1 GCA_025935105.1 Nitrososphaeraceae archaeon | reverse complement strand
TCGTTGCGAATAAAGTATTTGCTGTGCGTATATCTATAGAAGAGATCGAGTACCTTTCACGTTATACCGGCGCCAAGCCTGTAAGAATGATGGAAGATCTCAAAAATTCAGACTTTTTAGGTAGAGCAAATCGTATTTATGAAGATGAGGATAAAGGCGTAATTTACATAGATAATGCTTCTAACGGAGGCATAGCTACTATGATCGTGTCTGGGACGACTAAGGAAACGTCATTAGAGAGATGGAGGGGAGCAATTGATGGAGTTAATGCTGCAGAAGCAGCTTTAAATAAAGGGGTTGTTGCGGGTGGAGGAGCTGCTGAATTGCATGTTATAGAGAAGGTAAAAAACCTTAGGCTAAGAGGTATAGAACAAGTTGGTCTCGACGTTGTCACTTCGGCTCTCGAAAGCATTATGCGCCAGATATTAACAAATGCCGGTTTCAATGGACTCGAAAAGGTTATGGAAGCAAAGGCATCTCCTGACACATTTGGTATAGACATCAATTCTGGAGATCGAGTTGACATGTGGAAGCTCGGTGTTCTTGATCCTTTATTGGTAAAAACCATGGCCCTTGAAGCTGCTGGAGAGATAGCCAAATCAGTTTTGCGAATTGATAGAAATCTTGCTGCAGAAGATCTTAGCCAACAGGCATTGTCAGAGACACGGAGATGATTTGAGAATGTTGATTCGACACTGCGTTGAAGAATCAAATATCGATGAAAATTTCGTTATAATTGATCCGACCAAGGTGAGACATGTTACAATTTCAGCTGGTAGAGTAGAATCAATGTCTGGCTTGATTGATCCCGCATCACACCTCAATCTCGATTATCCAGCACATGGGGTTACAACTTGCGTAATAGCCGAAAGATTTGAGATTAATGCAAAAGTAAAATTAGGAGGCAACGGCCTTGTTTTCGCAAGGCTTAATAGATCTTCTCTAGGACATTATGGAAAGGTTGACTATACCCAAAGGCTGTTTGACATGATCGAAGCAGTAAGGAAGACACACGAGTCAAGAAGTGTCAATGAAAGGAAGAGAGTATCGTAAAATTGATTACAGTAAACTCAGTACTTGGAAATATTAGCGATGATCAAAGGCTCAAAGAAAAATATGATGAAATGGACGCCAAGAAAGTTTGTGAGACAATTGTAGTCAGTAGACTAGAGTCTGGAAGAGTCAGGATGAGGAAAACTTCTGATAAGGGATCTGATATCGCTCTAATTCTTCCTACTGGTACAAGGCTTAGACATGGGGACGTTGTGGTTATGACTGAAGACAAAATGGTTGTTGTTGGAGTTCAACCGGAGGATGTTATTGGTATAGAGGTCAAAAATAACATACACGCAGATGATATCGAAATTCCTGTTAAGGTAGGTCACACTATAGGTAATCTGCATAGGCCAATAAAGTTAGAGGGGAACAAAATTTTCTTTCCGATTCAAGCAGATACCGAATTAGATATGTTCACAAAGCTCTTTAAACCAATGATGGCGCATCTAGAAATCTGGAAAACAAAGATGGTATTTGAACCAGAAGACGGAACAGAGATACATGGACATTAATGACGCAAGTTTGGAGGATTTAAGCATGCTACAACTGTCTGATTCTTTTTTTCCAAGTGGGTTGTTTACCACATCAAGTGGATTGGAGGCTTTATACTATAGCACTAGGAAGATAACTAAAGCTGATGATTTGTATGAATTGATCAAAGTATATCTGGAACATCAAATTGGTCCTGCGGATTGTACCGCCCTTGGAAATTCTTACGAACAGGCACAAAGAAAGGATTTGAAAAAGCTAGTTGAAGTAGACAATTTACTATTCTCGATGAAACTTATTGAGGAAGTAAGGAATGCGTCAGTCAGATCTGGCACACAGATACTAAGGTGTGTGGGCTCATTTATAACGGACAACGATATTTTAAACCAATACCAAAGAGAAATCTCAGAAAGACGGGCTTCAGGAGTTTATCCCGTGGCTTTTGCGATAACTAACTATGCACTTGGCATTCCAAGACATAAGGCAGCTCTTATGATGCTCTATGGCTTTAGTGTAAGCATGATTGGGGCAGCGCTTCGACTGGGCATATTACAGCATTTTGATGGGCAGAAAATTATTCACAAGTTAAAGCCAACAATATTGGAAAGTGTACGCAACAATGTAAATAGGCCATTGGTTGGCATGTGGCAGTTTGCTCCGGACATAGATCTAATCCAAATATCACATGAATGTATGTCTTCAAAAATGTTTATTACTTGATCTGACCGGTACATGATTATGAGCAAGAGAATCCCTAGATTAGGTATCGGCGGGCCTGTGGGCTCTGGAAAGACTATATTGATAGAGCAGGTCGTTCCTAGATTGTCAGCGAAAGGCTACAAAGTGGGAATAATATCAAACGATGTCGTATCAAGGGAAGATGCGGAACGAATGAGACGAAATCTCGCGACGGAAAAGGGTTTAATGTCAGAAGATCTCGTGATAGGACTTGCTACTGGAGGATGTCCTCATACTGCAGTACGTGAAGATCCTTCTATGAATATCTCTGTTGTAGAGGAGATGGAATCAAAGAATAAGGATTTAGACTTAATTATAATTGAAAGTGGCGGTGATAATATTACAACTACTTTTAGTCCTGCACTAGCAGATTATTTTGTTTATATTATAGATGTCTCTGGCGGTGATAAATACCCAAGGAAAAGAGGTTTGGGGATAGAGAGTTCTGATCTCTTGGTCATAAATAAGATCGATATTGCTCCATACGTTGGAGCTGACCTAGTAGTAATGGAAAGAGATTCAAAAATCGTCAGGGGAAACAAACCTTATGTGTTTGTGAATTGCAAAAATGGACAAGGAGTAGAGGAAGTAACAGAACACATATTAAGAGACGTCCTTTTCGAAGAACCCCCGAAAGCAGTTGCAAAATAATACCAGCTCGTAATCCTGATGAGTGACCTAGAATTCTATACACCTGATGATATCCCACCTGAAGTACAGGCATATGGTTCAGACCTAAGACAGCTACAAGTGGGTAGAGCAGGAAAGATCGGTGCTCTCAAATTACTATTAGAACAAGATCAAGTTAGAGAAAAGACTGTTGTCAAGGAACAGTATTCTAAAATTCCACTCTTTACCCAGAGAGCACTATATTTAGAAGAAACACTGCCTTCAATGGCTTATCTGTATTTAATATCTCCGTCTGGTGGAATATTGCAAGGTGATAGGTACAGGATGGACATAGTCTTACGAAAAAGAGCTTGTGCACATATAACTACTCAGGGAGCAACCAGGGTATATAGAATGGAAAGAAATTATGCTACACAGATCATAAATGCTGTTGTTGATGATGGGTGCTATTTGGAATTTATTCCTGACCAAATTATTCCATTTCGTGATTCACGTTTCTATCAGACAGTCAATTTGAACGTACACGATAACGGTACAATGATCTATTCAGAAATGATAGTTCCTGGGCGAGTTGCAAGCGATGAGTCATTTCAATATGACATTTGTTATATGAAAGCTTTGGCTAGGAATCAAAAGAATCTATTAAGGCTCATAGATATTGCAATATTGGAACCCAAGAGGCGTAATTTACATGCCTCAGGTATCTTAGGAAATTTTGATGTCATAGGTAGTACATACATACTTACGAAAGCTGAATATGTTAAAGAATTAAAAAATCAGATAAATTCAGAATTGCAAAAGTTCACACATATATCAGGAGGTGCATCCATATTGCCCCATGATTCCGGTGTTATGGTAAGGATGCTTGGCAATTATGCTAGTGATCTTAGATTTGCTACTTATGATATAGTCAAGATTGTAAGGAAAATAATACTTAATGCTTCATTTAGCGGAATGAGAAAAGGCTAATCGCATCTAAATTAGCATGTATATAATACATAGTTATATACACGCTTTAATAACAGTCGGTTGATGCAAACTGCTAATGTAAACACAAAGACAAAACGAATTCCCAACACACTTTTATTTGAAAGGAGGCTACAAAATGCGACCGATGGTTTAAGCAAGGATTGCTTTAACTGGCTTAATCCCATATATCAAAGACTATCTAGGCCATGAACCCCCACATTCAGCAAATCCAAATGCACCTTTTATCTGTGGCATACGTAAAAGCCTAGGTAGACCAATCAGAGAAAATAGCCTTTTGAGAATATACGATAATTACAGGGAAGAGCTATTTCACAAGTTATTAGAAAATCCTAGCGTTCCACTTGAAGACAGGCAAAAGATAAGAGAATTATTGAAAAAGCCCTGGAATCCATACATCCAAAGCGCATTAAACACCTGGAACACAATTAGGCATTTGATTCCTTAGGTAACACTTCCCAGGCGTGCATCCCATACTCTACATCTTGTACCCTATCTTTCTCAAGAATTGTTTTCTTTCTTCCACATCCTTTTCGGTCTCTATGCCCTTTGATTTAAATCCGTCAACGACTCCAAGTATAGCTCTCCCTTGTTTAGCTGCCGTAATACAATGTATCATTCTCTATAGGGGAGTGACATTATTCAGTATTATCCTCCACTAACGATTTATCCTCCCTCCATTTGAAAAGTGCAGGAAGATTATTGAAGGGTAAGAGTGGCGATCCAGTTGTACACATACAGACGCCTTTCGGAGGTGGTAAGACTCATACTTTAATTGCGATGTACCATAAAGCCAAAGAATGGAAGGCGAAAACAGTAGTAATAGCAGGTAGTACTCTAAGTGGAAACGATACAATATGGGGTCAAATAGAAAAACAACTCACCGGGGAAATAAAGAAACTGTCGGGAAATATTGCTCCCGGTAGAGAAGCCTTACGTGAGGTAATAGAGAAGAATCAACAAGTTTTGATTTTGATGGATGAGGTTCTTCAGTATAATGTTAAGGCTGCCGGAGTGCAAGTCCAAGACAGCACCCTTGCTGCACAAACTTTGGCATTTATACAGGAATTAACAGAGTTGGCAGGAACTTTAGAAAGAACATGTATTGCCATCACCCCTGCATCCTAGAGCACTATGATGTAAACGCCGAAAAGCTCTATCAACAGCTAGAGAAGATTGCTGGAAGAGTAGAAAAAATCTATTCGCCTGTTCAAGAGAATGAGATCACAAAAGTCATACGTAAAAGATTATTTTCAAGTATTAATGAAAGTGAGTCATTAGATGTCATTCTTGAATTCCTTGATTATGCAGAGAAAGAAGAAGGCATACTCCCCGCTGGAAAAGAGCCATCAGAGTATAGAGATAGATTCAAAGACTCATACCCTTTCCTCCCAGAAGTCGTTGAAACACTCTACCATAGATGGGGTAGCTTCCCTACATTCCAACGAACGAGAGGCGTTCTCAGACTACTCTCATTGGTACTCAATTCTCTTAAACAAAGTAGCAGACCGTACGTTACTTTATCAGACTTTGATTTGGAAAAAAGTGAAATAAAAAGAGAATTGATAAAAAACATAGGTCCTGAGTTTGATAGTATAATATCTGCAGATATTAGTAATGTGGATTCTGGGGCCACGAAAGTTGATAAATCCTTGGGAAAGTCTCTACAAGGGATACAACCTGGAACAAGAGCTGCGACTGCGGTTTTCATGTACTCTTTTTCCGGCGGACATGAGAATGGCGCCACAGGCTCAGAAATTAAGAGATCAGCTACTACAACAGATAATCCATCTAGCATAGTTGTGGAAGCCCTTGAACAACTCAAAGCTAAACTGTTTTTCATGCAGAATCAGAATGAGAAATTCTTTTTTTCGAACCAACCAAATCTAAATCGAATAAACCGCAAAGGCAATAGAATAGTTTATGACAATCATGGGAAGGGATATCTGTGGATATCAATAATCAAACAAAATTAATTTTCGAATTATAATCTTGTATATATGATCTGGTATGTTGCAGAAATTGTCAAATATGCAATTGAAAGATAATTGCATTGAAACTTGCCGACCTACAACAAGGTCAGCCTGCAGTAGCATAATTGCAAGTAGCTGCGAGTGAATGCCACTAAACTTACTGTTCATTTAGAAAGTTATGGTTAGCACAGTGCCACAAGTAATTCAGGTATGGCAACATGGATAGATGAGGGAATTGGAAGAATGATACATTCTGGCATAAAACGGCGTGGAGCAATTCCTTCACGAAATCAACCGCTAAATTGGAGTTACGATTTAATTCAGTTGCATTAAATAATATGGTTTCTATTTTTGAAGCGGAGATTGAGCCGGAGGGAAATTCTTCAGAGTCGGGTGTGGAAATATTAAGTATTTGATTACCACTTTTGCACACAAGTGTATTACACAATCTTATGGTCGTGTTCTGCACACTCACAAGGAGATCCTAAACAAACGCTATGTGTCCCCTCTTCACCAAGGAATGCAAACTTTTAGTGCATTTTGATGCTCCTCCTTCGTGGTATTTTTCGTCCATAAAGATATCCTCCTTTTGTTATCGTTGGCGACAAATTATATAAGAATTCAATAATTTGTTTAATAGTATGTAGTGCAAGTCAT
>JAICVW010000073.1 GCA_025935105.1 Nitrososphaeraceae archaeon | reverse complement strand
GGACCGTCGTCTATTAATCCCCACTCAGTTCGAAGACTTGATATTAGACCTACGGATGGCCAGAGAAAAGAATGGCAAGTTAGATAAGTCAGGCTCCAACACAATGGACCTCTTTGATGCATTACGCCTAGCTATATTGATGTTCGATTACCAGTGACGTCGGTGAAAATGTGTATATCTACTATTCTGGCCCCCCACCTACAGACATACACAGAGGAGGATGGTGACTATAGCCTGGGGTGGTGGGGTTGTATGGATGGTGTGTATATAGGGATTGCTTACACACCGACAGAATTCTCACGCAAGCGTTTAAAGTATACGCGATCAGCACAACACGAACAGACCCCCATTTTCATAACAAAAAAAATTATACAACTTTGGGTTCATCCAGAAAAAAAATAAAAAAAACTGTACAACTCTCGGAGTCAATAATGCCTCAGTCTCCATCCATGCTTAATCTCAGGTCGCACATCATAATTCTACAATGGGACTATATGAATAGGTAGGGCGGCCACTGTATTTATCATGCGCTTTTCTTTCTGCTTCTTTCAACGTATCAGCCTCAAAAATCTCATCCCCACAAACTACGATAGTTTTGTTCGGAAAGTCTTTCTTTATTTGTTCAAGGTTGTCCTTGAATATCTGTTCTTGTTTAAATAAGTCTTGCATATAATCGCGGGTAATCAGGCCCTCTTTCAAGAGGTCTATCAAACTTTGTTCAAACCCTACAACTTTCCCCGTAAAAAACCCATCAGTACATGAAACATTAGGGTATTTAAAAATTGCCACAATAAGTTAACCCTTCCAAATTTTGAAACAATAATAACATTGATAACAATTCGTCCCTAGATTGCATTTAGGACATTTCATGTATTAAACTATAACACGAACGTATTAAAATATAATGTCTTACCGTATACAAAAAAACGATATGATAACTGTCATTTCAATTGGTCTACTAACGATTCACATTCTTTAGTTACAAAATCCATGTTTTTGTATGTTGTTCCCTGGTCTAACCCATAGCGAAGATATCCAGGAGACAATTTCGCTAGTCCAGGTTGGAAGTCACCATAATGCGCACAATCAAACCCAACATACCAAAGATTGTCTCGTTCGTCCTCCCAGAAGTCTGCAAACGTTAGACCACCATGAACCATCACGTCAATGTCGTCATAATGTTTTTTGTATAACTTATGAGTTGGAGGTAAGCCTATATAACCGCACAAGTGACCCATATATTTACTACGTTTAATGAGACATGTATAACCTTCATATACCCACTTCTTACTATCGCCCTCGTTTTGTATTATTATGTCCAGCTCGCTCAACACATAGTATTAACAAGAAGTGATATAAAAATGGCGCTACCTGGTTATCGAATCGGTCTTCGTAGCTTCGACCTGTTGGAACACCTCCTCTCACCTATTATCCTACTAGCTTCGGAGCACTTGCAGCGGTGGCCACCGCAAGACGTTAGGCAATTCTTACCCAGGAATTATTTTCGCCATTGCCCCTATCCCAGCTGCTGGCGTTTCGCACAATCATTTGATTTTGCCTTTCAGGGGCCAGATAACAACGGTCTAAACCCAAATAAAAACATTAACTAAACTCAGCAATCCAACATAAGTCTTTACAATTACAGTCAGAGTATCTAATATCATATCTATCTAAATCCATTCGTTTAACTGATTTGTCTTCCCACTTACTCATAATAACAGATAAAGAAAACCTAGGATAATACTTCCAAGCCTCTCTTTTAAATCTAAGTTTCTTACCACAATATTTACAATCCATTAACTCAACGGTCTCAATGTAGTATAATCAAAAACGGAATTATATATAGTCTTCCGCTCTGGTGAGTCTTTCAGTATATTCTATGTCACCATAATGCCCCAGTAAGGCATTATAGTTACGTAAATGATAATGGCCTACCTGGCTATCTTACCCAGGAATTACAGCCATGTTTACGACCCATGGGACGTGGTTCATTGCGCACTCTTCCACGCTACTATCCAACTTGGCTCCAAGAGCCGGGTGTTCTTAGCAACAGACGCAGCCACATCTACCGGCCGAAGCCGGAACAACGGTCTTTTAATCGTCTGCAAAATAACTTACAACTAGTTAGAATAAAAATGTTAAGGAAACGTTTATAGCTAGCCGCTTGTAATATAGAGGTAACCGCTTGTACGACAGATTCCTAATCTCCGTTACCTACGTGGTGACGGGGGTTTTTACTCTTATTTTATGTAAGAATGTTATAGTGTGAAGTAGAGATAAGTATAAGTATTTGTATATACTAAGTGTATATATGAACAATCAAAAAGTTCAAACATTTGATATACAAATACTATATGAATGGAACAACAAAGGAGGGATTACGGGCACAGATAGATGGTCAAGTTAAAAATGGAGGTAGTGAGTAATGAATGTAGTTAAACGGTGTTATAAATGTGACAGGCAGACTTTATTTCTTAGAAAGGGTTTATGTTTGTCGTGTAGAGAACTAGATAAGTTGGCGAGGTTGATATCAAGATGAATATAGAATTAAATGATGTTCAGGTTAATATATTGTCCGATTTGTTAGTTGAATGGATTCAATGGAACAATACAGGTGACCATGAAACATTGTCTAAACGGCAGGCATATATCAAAATTTATAGACAACTTGGTGGAATAATGAAATTTGAGGAGTATGTGATGAGATGACTAAATCAATACGTAAGATAGAAGAGATTGAAACAGTAGTTAGAAATATTGGTAATGGTGCTCATGTTAATGTTCCGAGGGAATGGCTTGGTAAGACTGTGGTTGTTCGACTGAAGTATGAATAAGCTAGGACAACCATTATCACCCAGAATACCCCCACGCCGAGCACCTATATGCCTTAGACATATGGAATATGAACTATATGATTTAGAATGTTGGTCATGTCGTGGCGAGAGACTTTGTATGCTGAAAGGTTACTGTGCCAAACACAAAAAGTCTTTTAAGAATATATGTAAAGCCTGCACATTAGACCTACCGAAAAATAACAAGAAGGTTTGTACTAAACATGATGTTATACATATGGGCAAATGTTACTACTGTGGGAGTCATTAATGTTGTCGTACAACCGTGAACAAAAAGGAATATTGGATACGTGTTGTGAACTTATTAAATTATTATTCGACCTTGACTCATACTCACCATTATTAAAATATAATACAACTGATACTATATATCAAGTTGAACATGTTTAAATCTCACTTGATTATTTATAGCTACTAATGATAGTATATTATTTATTTATTTCTTGAAGGGCGTACCTAAGGTGTGTGAGGTACGTATATACCCCGGTACCAAGTATAGAGGTAACCTTTATTATCCTTCTAACATATCATTAAGATAAGTGACGCTACCACCCAAAGAACACATCCATCCAGATTACATAGGCATGATGCTAAACCACTATCAATGGCTATGTATGAAGCCCCGTATGATAGGTCATGTATCAGACCTATTAATGTGTATCCGTGCCCGTGTATTTTCAGAATTAGACCCTAAAAGACCAGGTAAACGTAAAATGAATATGTATAGTAGTGGTAAGTCTGGACATGAAACTATCCAGTCCTTATTGGCTTCTGATCGTGGTCGATTTGAGAAAGAATACCTTGTAGAATATAAGGGTATGACGGGGAGTGTAGACGTTTATGATAAAAGGCTTAACATTCCAATCGAATTCAAAACACCTAGATCTTCTGGTCTAATACGCGAAGCATATGACTATAATGTAATACAGATTAAAACGTATATGTCTATGCTTGGTGCAAGTTGTGGAATAATAATTTACCAACTCATAGCGAACAAAGACAAAGACGAAGAGACAGACTATCAAGGATTTTGGATTCATATGACCACAAAAGAACATCTAGAACACTTAGAACTCATGTTAGCCAGATTAGAAAACCTTGAAACTGCGATAGCAGTAGAAGAACCAGCAATAGCAGACGCGGTATATGATAACCCTAAATTAAAGTGGTTGTGTAATGGTTGTCCTTACTTGGAACCTTGTCAACAAATGAGATAAACTCGGAGGCTATTTTGTTCAATAAGTTTAGGTACTAGTTAGCGCAAATATTAGTAAGCAAAAGCATACAATAGACAGAGGTAACGAACACTATATATTTATGGTCCTTACAAGGAATAGTGGTATGAAACCAATCGGAAGTAAAAGCAAACTGGGACTAAGTGTTATACTTTCAGGTCATGCTGGAGATATGGTAACAAGGGAGCAATACCAAGAGGCCATGATTGCACTAGAACAACTAGTAGACATATTCGATATTACAGTCAGTTCACAAGTGGCGATTGATAAA
This sequence comes from Nitrososphaeraceae archaeon, assembly GCA_025935105.1. GTDB lineage: Archaea > Thermoproteota > Nitrososphaeria > Nitrososphaerales > Nitrososphaeraceae > Nitrosopolaris. The sequence continues at coordinate 4,662 of JAICVW010000073.1, read as the reverse complement.
TAATGGAAGCCTACGACAAGAACGGCAAACTAATCACATATACTGGAGACGATGAGGACTTTGACGAGTCAGAGATAACTGAATATGAACTTGATGAACTCGTATCTCATGACGATGTTGAGGAAGAAGAGGAGGTTCCGATAGAGAAATGAGTCCAAGAAGTTGCGGACTGGTTGAGAACATGAGTGAGAAGGAATTAGCGTTTTATCATGGGTGTATAGTATGAGCTTAGAACAAACCATAGTAGAAAATCATGAATTACGAATCGCATTATTAGAAAAGGAGCTTGAACGATTAAAGTTTCTATTTTCTGCATTAGGTGAGGATCCAGTCTGACGAAGATATTGAGGGAGAAGAGGAGAAATGAGAAAGCTCAGTAGTATAGCTCCGATCTGGGCACAGCGAATAAAGGACTGGAGAATGGATCTTGAAATATTAAGAGACCCTAAACAGTGTATAGTAGGTGAAGCTTGGAGGTACTCTAATTATTATATTGTAACTTGTAATAAATGTGAGGAATTGGGTGGTGACTTTTACTGCTGTGCTCATGACAGCGATCCTTTACACCTACGGTTCATGAGAACGGTGCAAAAATTCGAGACCCATTTCTCAAAGGAGCATCTACCAAAATGAAATACACATATTCAGAAATATCCTATAAACCGGACAAACAACCTAACTTAACAGTATACATGAGAGTATACTACAACAAAGACAAACGTCATGTAGATATACAGCCCATTCACATGCTTCCTAACGACAAAGTTACAACTCTTGGTGCTTGGTTAAACGGAAAAGGACAAGTAGCGACAGTTTACACTAGGGTTGTCTTTAATGATACTGGGACAATTCATGACATTAGTCCAACACACCTGGAAGAAAATAATGAACTTAACATAAACTATACTCGTCATATTGACAGCGAAAATGTTGAGAAACGAGAAGGTCAGATACATGAGGTCAAGTTAGTTTGATCTTCGTTAGTTTCGAATATACTAGTTGGGATGACTACGTAAACCGCAAACGAACAACTAAAAGAAATCAAAGAAGAGTGGACACGTGATATAAATGAATATAGTACCCACAAGGGGACAAATAGACAACATAGAACACCAACTATCCAAGTTACGTGACGACATTTTAAAAATACATGTTAGAATAAATGACATACAACACAACAAAACCAAAAACATAGTAACTGAAATTAACGAGCAAAATGTGATAGGTAGGGTTGAGGCGTTAGACGACATTGAGAAGAGAGTACGAGAGCTTGAATCTAAATATATTTATGATAAGGTTGTAGAAGATAGACTAATTGCACATGATAAAGCACTAAAAGAATTCAAGGAATGGAAAGAATGGACTGCTTACACTAAGCTTGATAATTTACAAAGAGCTAGTGAACGCGACGATAATAGAATAAACAAACTTGAAGAATGGAAAAGTACCATAATCACAAAAAATAATGAGTGGTTTGATCGTGTATATAAAGACAAGAAGATGATGGACAAAAAGGTTTGGGATAAAATCAAGTTACGTGTTCAATTGATTGCTAAATATGGTTGTCCTAGAACCGTTGATGGCGGACTAAACTATAACATACGTGAGCTCGTTGACTTTATCAAAAAAGTAGACCAGGAGCTTTGCCCAAATGACTAATGACGACTGGTCCAATTACTTACATGAAGTACTATTTACTATTAACAACAGACTTAAGGTACTTGAAACACGTGACTCGAACACAGAGTTACAACAACTCTTGGATAGAGTAAAAGCACTTGAAGGATATTTTGAGAGAGTTCTAGGAGACTTGGAGTATTGGTCAAAAGTTTCTACGAAGAGTGACGTTGAGTTATCTAAGAGATTAACAAACATTGAAGAATGGAAAGATATGCACTACAACTGGAGAAATAAGGGCTTAACTGACCATGAGAATAGAATAAAGAAGTTAGAAGACGTATTAAGAGATCCGTTCAGAGGTTACTATACGTCAATAGACTGCAGACGTGACAAGAATTTTGTAGATAAAAAGATGATAGACAAACAGGTATGGGAAGATATTAAGAGTAAGATAATACCTTTAGCAAAATACTATCGTGAACACAGAAAGATAAGCTATGATACAACATATGTAGAAGAATGTCTGTCCAAAATAGTGGAAATAATTTAAAAAGCATAACAAGACTAGGAGCCTGATGAGAAATGACCAGAAATGAAGATATTTATTCAGGATATATTAAAAAATTGAGTAAGCAACCAATTGTGTATAGGTGTCCATTATGTTCTATACAAACCGGACAAGAAGTAGACAGTTGGATAAACCATTTAGCACAGAAACACACTTCGTTAGAACTTGCACATTATATTGCAGATGAGGACTATAGACATGACGACTAAGGATTTTGGTATAGACGAACACAAACTAAAGTATGTCGGATATTGTGGTTGTTGTGGTAAGGACTGGGAGTCCATAAAGGAAATGACTGAACATGTTTTGAAAAAGGTGAAAGAGTGGAATGACTGATCTCTATATTATTATACCTATAGGTTTGTTTGGCCTCCATACCTACCATCAACAACCGAATTGGAGTGTTTAGAATGACTGAGGACAAACTGGATAGGATATTCTCCTTACAACAGGAATTAGACCAAAAGATTCTAACGAATGAGGTCGAGTTGAAAGCCTCAACATGCTATACAGATTGGGCGGACAAACATGTGAATAGACTTTGCACAGCAATCATACATGAAGCAGTAGAGCTACAACGGCTTACTAATTGGAAATGGTGGAAGAAATCAACACCATTCAACGAAGACGAAGCAAGAAAGGAACTTATTGATATATATCATTTTGTGGTATCAGCTTCACTAGTTCTAGGTATGACACCAGCGGACATACTCGAAGAATACGAAAAAAAGAACCTGATTAATCACCAGAGGCAAGAAAATGGATATTAGGCAAGAATTGGACAACCAAGCACGTTTGATTGAACTTGAAGCTAAGAATTTAGATAACACATACCTAATTAATGCAATTGTTAGAGATTATAGGGTTAGCTACGAAGAGATATTAGAACAACGTAAAAAGGTCTATAACTTGTATAAAATGGCATTCGACTTTAGGTATGGTAGCTGTGCGTTTCCCAAGGAGGAACATTACGGCGAGAAATGACTTTAGGTGTTCAAATGTCCTATTCCTGTATCGCGTGTAGTAGAAGGCATGTTTGGAAGAAAGAAAATAGAGGAAAGTAGATGTGGCAAACCTGTTGCCCACCTATTCTATATCAATAATGCATATCATGCAAGTTGTGAAGAGCATTGGGATGGTAAAGTAGGATTTTTTGAACTGGAGGACTTGGAATGACTAGTTTCAAAAAATGTCCAATTGACGGTTATGATATGGACAAAACATATGAAGAGAAAGACGATAGTGGTAAACCTATAACTTCTAATTGGACATGTAGGGGTTGCGGCTTTATTGGATTGTTTAATTTAGAATACACAAAGGGATTGGACAAAAAGCCTGTTCAATCGGAAGATCGATGTCCATATTGTAAACATGGGTTGCCTCATATTCACTGTGGCTCGTGTACGTATGTCGGACCAGACCATTATCATATTTTCACACATTTGCATGGCACCATAGAATTACCCTTTCATAAAATGAAATGACTCGTTTGGACAAAATAGTGAATATTAAGCACTTTTTCAAGTGGGAAAGTAGAATGAGTAAATGTGTATTCTGTGGTAAAGAGGCATTTTTGAATATATGTCATAAATGTATGAAAGACGCAGATTGTTGCGCTGATGAAAGGGACAGGTTATGATCAGAGATAAAGTGGGTTATAAGGGTCTTCATCAATGGATCAATAGAAACAAACCAAAACCACAGGACGGAATGTGTCAAATTTGCCATGACAGGGTAATATATGACGCTGCTTGTATTACAGGTGTATATAATAGAGAATTCAGTAACTGGCAATATCAATGTCTCAGGTGTCATATGGAACTAGACGGGAGACTTAGGACGTTCAATCGTGTAGAGCCTAATAAAAGGTTAAGAGGTGAGAAACATTGGAATTGGATAATTGTAAATATATATGTCTGAGATGCCATATTCTGAGCGACGGAAGGATGAATAATTTATACAAGTATAGAGGGATGGGTAAATAATGACTGAGAACTGTGTAATCTGTAATAAACCAATCGGAACAAGCAAATTTATAACCTATTCACCATACAACAAAAAAGGTGTGACAGTAGGAACATACAAATGCCATATAGCCAGAAAGTGCACAGATAGACTACCACTAACAGCCTCAGAACGTGCAGAAATGGATAGGGTTATAGTTTTGGAGTTAGATAAAGAATGAGTATAGACGATATTTGGCTTAAGGGACTTCTTAAGATGGTGGAAGAGTCACGTTTTGAAGGTTATAGTCGCGGTGACATGGTGCTACACATACCTATTAAAGGCAGTAGCCAACGACTTGGACAGAAACTTTGTAATTATTTCCATTCCAAGGGTTACAAGAATGAAGATATACATGTTGCATTGTTTCATGTGTGGGATGAGGAGTTCTTTAAGGCTTTAGTTATGGATGATAATGAGCTTGCAAAACGGTTTAACAAGGCGGCCAAAAAATCAGGAAAGGTTGCTTT
>JAICVW010000387.1 GCA_025935105.1 Nitrososphaeraceae archaeon | reverse complement strand
TGTTGATAGTAGGTATCACTACCAATACTGCACATCATGTTTAGGTACCTAAATTCTAGGTACATGAATGTTGATCTTTGTTCTACTCCCATACAGTCCGTCGTATCAAACTGATTTAGATTGTACACCCCACCAGAGAGACTCAAGCATAGTTTGTAGCTTAATTCCATTCCGTGAGGGTCCTGACAGTTGGTTCCGCACTATTTTTGAATTTTAGTTATATGCTAATGAATTTGTTGTATAACATTATCTTTATTCCTGCTTCTACTTTCTGTGTACTAAACTTTTTTGAAAATAGATCTTCACCCAATACTCTTTTGATCGAAGAAAATACTATTTCAGCAATCCATCTTCTACCTGCGTCTTTCATCTGTTTCCACCTCTGATATCCAAGTTTCTTGATTAATAGTATTTCTTCTCTTCTTAACGAACATCTTCTTTATTTCTTATTGCAATAACCGGTTCAACATCTAATCTTTCTAGTAAGTTAAAGTTCCTTCTATTATCCTGTGCTTTGTCTACACATACTTTATCAATATTATTTTTCTTGAATGATTCTCTTACTAGAGGACAGAACGTTTTGGCGTCATGTACATTTCCTCTAGTTATTCTAAAGGAGACCACTTTCTTGGATTTTGCGTCAGCAGCGATATGTAATTTGATAAACTCCTTTTTCTTCCGTATCCATTTTTCTTCTATATAATCCCCTTTCTTGGATACGGTCAGACCTGATGCATCAACTACTAACGTTATTGGTTCTTTATTATAATAATCATTATCATTTTCAATTGATGGCTTAATCTCAATCATTCTTTTCCTAATCTGAGTCCAATAGCATTAAGTAATATGGGAGCATCGCCATCCACGCAGCAAGAAAAACAATCACCATCATTCAACCTAGCTAATAGCCAACAGCAGCAACCTCAAACAACAACTTCATCTCCTCCATCTCTGCAATCTCAGTCTCAGTCTCCTTATCCATATACAAACCACAATCCAACCTTATCACAATCAGGACAAAATCTACAGCTTCGCCCAATGGCTAATGCAGGAATCTCTCAAACTGTAAACGAAAATGCAAGGGTAGTACTAGATGGAAGCAAGAGCTATGATCCAAACCATGGTAGCATTATAGTAGGATACCAATGGACTGAACTACCCATGGGAGTTCCTATAACCTTGATTGGAGCCAATACTGCAACTCCAACATTTACAGCACCTGTAGTACATACAGTATTAGGATTTAGCCTAAGAGTTATGGATAATCATGTGGCTGTCAGTAATAATCTAGCTGTAGTATATGTAATAGTAAAGCATAACCCTAACATTGGCCCAACTGGCAGTAGTAATATCCCTAGCGCAATTATAACTCAACCACAACTGCAACAGTTACATCAACCAATTATTCCTAACAATAATGCAATCAGTTCTTTTCCCTTACCATCAACTTCTGGTCCACCGTCATCTATTTCGCAAACAGGACTGCCAGCTATACATAGTCCAGTAGTACCGTAGTAAGATGAATATGAGGAGCATGGAGCAGGAACATCACATGGTCGATGGCCTTGATATAAAATCTGATGGTAGAACGATTGCGTTTATACGAGTATTTGTCAGCAATAACGACAATTTCTCCAATAAGGCTATACAAAGTGGAATTAAGGAGACCATAAAAATTTTAATTGATAAAGGATTTGACGTCATACGAAGAACAAGCGACGATTACAAGGATGATATTCCCGGTATGCATATAATTGTTGAAAATTTGGCTTCAGGCAAAAATAAGCACTGTATAGTCTCTATACGATCCGGTACTGTGGATAAATTTTCAATTTTTGATAGGATTCATGATGCATTAATCCATCATATGGTCCTAAAGGGATTCAGGCGGCTTTAATATCTACTCCAATTTGCTCGGTTAAATTTATACAGGCGGATATTTTGTCGATCGGAAAATGTATTTACTTCGGCACATCCTGATGCCGGTTACTTCAAAGAATATAACTTTACAACTAAGAAAAATATCGCTCCTGCCGGTATAAAAAGGACATAAACGAATATTAAATAAGGATTATCAAAATCGATATGATATCCAACGAAAAGGATTCCCGAATATATTAATAATTATTGCAGGAATAACTAATTCCAATATCAATAAATCAAAATATTTTGTTATCGATGATGATTGTGTTGTGGTTTTTGTAGCACTTTGAATTCTTAATCCTACGATAAATGAAGAACTTTCTTACCTGTGATACCAGGTACGACAGCAATTGGCACACCTAATCTTGAAAATTGTTGTGCGCTCACAGTGTTATTTTGGATGGTGAGAAATAATAGCACAACAACTAATGGTGATATAATACCGAGCAAATGTGTGAACTGAATCGTACTACCTACAATACTAAAACACCAATTTGTCGAATCGCGGTTTTTAATCTGAATTATTGTTATCGTTTCTCTTCCATGATTTCGTGTTTGGTTAATTTAACATGATTACTCGTAAATTCCATATTTACTTGTTTCACGAAATACGGTATATAACGATAAGAGATTTTCATATCCAATAGTTGCACTAGTTGTATTTATCTGAGTATAAATAACATAAATTTTTTGATCGGAACGTCCTTTAATTATAATTTACCACTTAAATTCTTAACATAAAAAATTCCGGAGAATTTATTCTATGTTGAATATATCCTGATATTCCTCTATATTCTTAGAGATTGTTCTGTAGAATTTGACAAATACTATTTCACTCTACTATCTTTTACAATGAACCATGTTAGAATGACGTTAGCAATTACAGCGATAGTAGCAGCTGCAGCGTTAGCAACCGTAGCATTTGCTGTACCACAACAGGTCATGGCAGGAGGACATCATTACCACAATAACAACAGTAACGGAATTAAGGTAGATCAGCAAATTAGCCAAGCTAATGTATGTACCAACCAATCACTCTGTGCTAATTCAGCGAGCAACTCGGCAGATATCCACCGCTGATCCTGAACCTTTACACCTCATTTTTTTGTAATGATCATACTCGACACACATTTGTTGCTGCCATTGGTTCTCCTGCGGGGATCACTTTTTCCCCCGTTGCGGATCAACTGATAATCCCAGTGGCACTAGTAGATTGGAGCAGTAATTCTTTAGGAACAGAACTAGCAGAATATATATTCAAAAACTCCAGAAATGCTCTGCATTTTATTGATCCTGGAGATGTTCAAGAAAGAACAAATGACATTCCAGCTCTGCTAAACGTGATAAGAGATGCTAATGCTATTTTTAGTATAAATGAAAATGAATGCAATTCAATAGTACAGGCTATAGATTATGATCCTATTCCAGAGACTGATGATACTGAAAAAATACAAGAATATTTGTAGAAACTTGCAAAGGAAACTAGAATTAGTATTGATCTACATGCCAAAGAATATACTGCATGGTCTGATGGTAGCAACTCCTCATTTTTCCCTACAAGGAGATCACAAATTAGAAATTTAGTTGGTGCAGGTGATTCCTGGGACGCTGCTGATATTGTAGGTTATCTTGCTGGACTTGATTCAAAAGAAAGGTTAATTTTTTCTAATATGTATTGTTGGTTGTATATGAGTAGCCCAAATTCGGAACCCGCATCTCTGATTGAGATTATCGAATTATTAAAGCAAGAACGACTCTAAGTTTATTGACTGGAATAGCTCTACAGTGTCAGCCAATCTCTATATCGTGACCACATATATAGTGGACCTCTTGCGTAATTGAAAGCTTAAAGCTATATTCTCCATTGATCTGGACATACTCGATACTGTATTGATGTCTTATGCTCGACTTTCTAGAAAACCATTGTTATTCAAATCTTTTACTGGATTAGAGATT
>JAICVW010000144.1 GCA_025935105.1 Nitrososphaeraceae archaeon | reverse complement strand
TGGACCGTGAATTAAAGCCAGATGGGTAATAGAAGCATTATTCCCAATCCAGACAGAATATTGATTTTGGTCATCCCCTAGAACTCTGCCTTGTTCTAGACCATGAATGACAACCCCATCTTGGATATTTGTGCCTTCACTAATATAGAAGGGGCTGCCTTCGTCTGCTCGGATCGAAGTTCCTGGAGCAATAAGTACGTTGGCACCAATGTAAACATCTCCAATAATATTGGAGAAGGAATGGACATAAGCCGTTCGATCAATCTTGGGTTCGGCCAAGTTTTTCGACCAAGGGGTAGGGGGAGCCGCAAGGCTACGGACCACCATAAGGGAATTCCTCCTAGCTGAAGATGGAAGATTGAGGCATAGCCGTCGCTATACAAAACTCAGTAGATATCTTGTCTTATAACTGGACAGTCCATCCGACTAGCTCACAGGTTAGGACTAGTCCCATTGCGAACTCAATTGAATCGATTTGTTATGCCTGAGGATTGCGATTGTAAGAGTACTCTTGGGTGTTCAAAATGCAGAGTATTACTAATGTTAGATTCAGAAGCAACTGAAAAAACTAAAATCGTGACTTCAGGGGAACTTTTGTCAGAAGACGATCTAGTACAACCAGTAAGTAAAGAAATACCCATTGTTGCTCTAGCACCCACACAGAAAGTGAAATTTGAAGCTTACGCGAGAATGGGTATTGGAAAGAATCATGCAAAATGGCAACCAACTTCTGCTGCTATTGTAAAGGATGGAAGCCAGGATGGTGAATCTATACTTGTGATTGAAACTAACGGTGCATTAAGTGCGGAGGAAACTGTATTCGCCGCCCTCAACAAGCTTGATGCTAAACTGAAAAGCTTTTATCAAGTAGTGCGTACGCTTGAACCTCAGGCCCCCAGGTAGATTTATTTGGGGAATATAGATAACGCACGAGGTAAACAATGCTAACTAACGCTCGAGTAGACGACATAATATGGAATTTACGAAGAGGCTTTAAAAAGAACAAAAAAGCAATTTGGAAGGCTGTGGAAAGTGAAGTCTCTAAATCCAGAACAATCAGAAGAGAGGTCAACATATCAAGATTGTCAGCTACAACTAAGAATGAAGAAGTTGTAGTCGTGCCAGGTAAACTTCTGGGGTCTGGAGAAATGGATCATAAGCTTACTGTTTGTGCCTTTTCGATCTCAAATGCCGCTTTCAGAAAGATAAATCTCGTTGGAGGCGAAGTTATAACATTAAATGAATTGATGGACAGACATCTTGATGGCAAGGGGGTACGAATTATTGGCTGAGCAGCCGAAGTTGAATCCGCACGAGCAGAAGGTAGCAGTTCCAAAGTCTAGCAATCGCTTATCCATAGTTGTTAATGGGGAAGATTGTATTGCAGGCAGGATATGTTCCCATGTTGCAAAGCTACTTTTAAAGGGATACCAAGTCACGTTAGTAAACGCAGAGAAGGTAATGGTATCTGGAGAAAGACACAAGACAATCAAGAGTTTTAAAGAAGACCTCGAAATAAACTCTGCAACAAACCCAATCCATGGTCCATTTCATCCTAGAAGGCCAGACAGAATTATGACGAAAATGGTGAGAGGGATGGTGCCAAAACGAAAGTCAAGTGGTATGGAGGCATTCAAACACTTAAGAGTATATATTGGAATCCCCTCCCAATTAAAGGATTCAAAAATGGAACTTTTTGAAGATTCGAAGATTAGAAAGCCTGCGTCTTTTTATATCTCTATAGGCGACATAGCTGAGGAGATAGGTTGGAAAGGGATTACGCCAGTTGGTTAGCAAAATAGATCTTTATCCGGGGCAAAGAAAGGCGTGCAGGGCAGTTGCCACTATATGGAAAGGAAACGGAAGAGTTCGGATCAACAATATCCCTGCCGAGTTAATCGAACCACAAGTAGCCAAAGAAATGGTGTTAACACCTATCAACCTTTTGGGCGAACTTAGAAATAAAATAGATATAAGCGTGAAGGTTCAAGGTGGCGGGTTTATGGGACAGGCCTTTGCTTCAGCGGTCGCAATTTCAAGGGCACTGGCCGGCGAGGGAAAAGGTGGGAGAGATCCGAAGGATCACCCACTAGCAAAGAGCGTGAGGGAAGAAATTAGAAAGAAGATCTCAGAATACGACAGACACTTGCTTGCTGGCGATCCTAGACAAAGCGAATCAAAGAAATTCGGTGGACCGGGTGCCCGACGCAGAAAGCAAAAGTCTTACAGATAATTATTGAAGATAATTTTCTGGCCTGTCAGCAGCACTGTAAGGGGCCTACCTCAGGCTACCTGAATATAGATATATTTCAATGTGCTTTAAAGCCAAAACTGCTCTGCTATAAAGTTAATCCAAAACTTGGATTCAAAAGATACAATTTTACAGATTGCTTGCAGAGGGGACTGAGGTATAACTGCAAATCAGGTGAATTCGTGAATAGTTATAAATTTTCGGATTACTTTTCTAATAATGCGGCAATCTGCCAATGCTTTTTGTGAGAATACACACCAGTCTACAATCAGCGGAAACGAACAATCCTTTGAATACAGTTCCAGGTATTATTTATGGGTTTGACACTGACTGACTCTTCAAAAGGTCTCTTCGTTCAGATGTAATGTAGTGATCCGTCAATTTTTTCCCATAGCAATTACCACAGATAAATCCCAGTATATTCCATTCTGACATTGCATTATACCGGAAGAGTAAAGAATTACCGCAGATTGCACACTTTTTAGAGCTTTGCTTCATTTGTAGTTTCAGGTAGAGTATGTAAAATAAAAGTTATTGCTGCAAATCCATTAGAAAAGGCTGGATCTACCTTATACCCATTTTTGGCAGAAATTCAACGCTATAGCTTCAAGATGGATAGCACATCTGGATTGTAATAACACATAGACTGCGAATTTACAAACAATATCTTCAAGTAAGATATACATTAGGAATTGATTTTTGCGTGTTGGACCCTCGCTTCGAAATAAAAGCCTAATCAATAACAACATAGACAAAAATAACAAATGCTAACACGTTCGATTCACTCGTTTTTGAATGCCAATAAAGGATTTAATAGGGGATATTAACAAGAACTTGCAATGTGGGTTGGAAAAGTTGCCTTTATCGTTTTGCTTATACTCGGAGGGATTACGGGTGTGATAATGTTCATTAGCTTCCATGACATAGGACCCGTCAGTGGTAATATGCAATCATTTTATCGAAAGAATTTGACACCACAAGATATAGCAGCTGCAAATCCACCACCTGCTGCTTCCACCAGCAATGCTGCCAGTAGCGCTCCAGTAGGTGCTTCTGTGACGATTTTGGCAGGAGCTTCGACACAAGGAAACCCGTCCTACTCTCCTGACACTGTGACGGTGAAGAAGGGGGACGCTATTTCTATAACTAACAAAGATACTGTTCCGCACACAATGACTAATGGAAAGGACGCAAGTGATCCCACCACAGGAAAACTGTTTGATACTAGCTTGATTAACCCAGCAGCTTCAGCAAAAGTTTCAACCGTAAAATTGTCTGCAGGAACTTACCCATTTCATTGCACCGTTCATCCATACATGACAGGTACATTGAAAGTGCAATAGTGACACCAATTACTTCTTAATAGTATCCTCACATTATAGGAAGGATCTGTTCGTTTTCAGTCATCACCCGCTTCAGCATATCTTTAACACTTTGCAAACTAGTCGAGAAAAATATTCGCATTAACTAATAGCATGGAGAGCTCAACCATCGGATAGGAAAGGAGTGTGTCCCATGGCGCGAACTTCCTTATAAGACATATCCTTATATTATATTCTAGATAAAAGAATCTGTCGCTATGTCATTTTTAGAAGTGAAGGACCTGCACGCAAGCATTGAAGGAAAAGAAATACTAACAGGTCTCAATCTCACGATAGATAGGGGCCAGGTCCACGCACTCATGGGCCCAAATGGTTCAGGAAAGAGCACTTTTGCTAACGTACTTTTGGGACACCCAAAGTATAACATCACATCAGGAGACATTCTAGTTAAAGGTCAGAGCATTCTAGATCTTTCAACAGACGAAAGAGCGAGAAAGGGCATTTTTCTTGGATTTCAATACCCTATAGAGATAGCTGGCGTAGGATATAGTCATTTTCTGAGAAATGCATACAATACATTGAACAAAACGCTAGCCCAAGAACAGTCCAATCGCGAGGTGTTCATAACGGTAAAAGAATTTCATGAATATGTCAAAAGAAACTTGGATTCAGTTGGGTTGGATCCAGCATTTCTTAGTAGATATCTTAACGAAGGATTTTCTGGTGGTGAAAAAAAAAGGTCAGAAGTCATGCAGATGCTAGTCCTCAAGCCTAATGTAGCTATCCTCGATGAACCAGATTCTGGCTTAGATATCGATGCTGTAAAGGCTGTGGCTGAAGCTATAAACAAATTGATAGAAAGTGGAGCTGGAGTCGTCGTAATCACTCATTATGCCAGAATCCTAAGATACTTGACAAAGTTAGACCATGTCAACGTGATGGCAAAGGGCAGAATAGTTAAGTCTGGCGATAGGACCCTATCAGAAGAACTCGAAAATAAAGGTTATGGATGGCTTGGTCTAGAAGAAAGTTAAGTTATCTATTAAAGGTTTCAGCATACCGTTGGACTGATCTTGATCTAGTTTTAAATATAGTTTGCATATTTTATTTCGGGATGGCGTCACAAGTAGAAGTCCAAAATCAAGAGCCAGCAATTAAGCCTGCAACGCCAACTTTTTTAAATTTTTCATTCTTTAAAGTTGATACAAAGTGGCGATGGTTAAACGATATCGCAAAGAGCGAGGCTGCTAAGGAATTTTCACTCCTAATCGAGGTCGCCAATACAAAAATGAAAGTTCGGACCTATTCAACTCTGGGTCTTCGATCGGATACTGATTTCATGTTATGGATGGTTTCCGATTCCGTGGAAAAAATGCAGGTATTAACCTCGAAGGTCTATTCTACGCTTATCGGGAAATATATCGAACCATCATACGTGTATCTTTCTTGCCTTCGCAAGTCTGTTTATTCCGATAACAAGATTGTTCCCGGATTTATGGCTAACGAGAAGCCTATGAAATACGTAGTTGTTTATCCTTTTATTAAGGCTCGTGAATGGTATTTGCTAGCCTTAGAGGAGAGAAAGGAATTGATGGAAGAACACATAAGCGTAGGAAGGAAATTTCCTCAGGTTAGATTAAATACTTCTTATTCTTTTGGCATCAACGATCAAGATTTTATGCTAGCTTTTGAAGTAGATGATTTGATAATTTTTCAAGATTTGATAGTTCAGCTGCGTGAAACCAGGCTGAGCAAATATGTAATCAAGGACACACCCATGATAGTCGGTGTTCACAAGGATGCTGGGGACATAATTAGGAGCGTCGGATAAATAGAAATGTCTTTTTCTATCAAAAGACAAGCAGCGGATTCGTCTCCTGGGAACCCAAAATTCACAATATCCAAGGCACCAGCACTCAAAGAATGGGCTGTGGTGTGTAAGGCGTTAGAGAGCGGGCGGCAAACAATTCTCCTCCGCAAAGGAGGCATCATGGAATATAGACAGGGGTTTGAGGTGAAGCATAATGACTTTTTTCTTTATCCGACTTTTGAGCATCAATCCAAAGAATATCTTCAGAGCGACTATTTAAATGAGCTCGATACCATACTAGGAAATAGACCTGTGAGCAATTGGAATACAATAAGAACATATGCCAAAGCAGTGGAGGTTAGAGAGACAAATAATGAAAGACTATTACAGCAATTGAGACAATTTCACATTTGGAATGATAATTATGTCAACATTAGATTAAACTATAACCCTAAAAGACCAATGAGTGTGATACTTCTACGTGTTTATAAAATGAGTAAGCCCTTGGAAATCGAGAACAGGCCTGAATTTGCGGGTTGCAAGTCATGGATACCCATTCCGTCGTCTAATTCAGTATGTGAGCCGTCATCAGACATAGATAACATGCAACACACTCCTAATCGATTGGATTCAGGAATCAGACACATCCAACCTGTATTAGCTGATTCAGAATTCAGTGAAATTGTAGCAAACATTCGGAAGGTGCTCGACTAAATGAAATATCGAAGATTAGGCAAAAGCGGAATCAAGGTAAGTGAACTTGGATTTGGGACTTGGACTATAGCTTTGGATTGGTGGACGACTGGAAATAAAAAGATTGACGATGAATATGCAGTCAAGATGCTGAAACGCGCTTACGATCTGGGTATTAATTTCTTTGAAATGGCTGATATGTATGGAAGCGGCAAAAGTGAAAAGTTGGTCGCCCAAGCATTCAAGGAGATGCACAATGCTGGTAGCGCTAACGATAAAGATGAAATCATATACTCTACAAAATGGGGTTACGACATGTATAATAACAGACAAATCGGCCATAGCGAACTACCGCAGAAGCATAACGATCCTCGATATCTCGAATTTGCGTTAGAACAAAGCTTGCAAAGGTTACAAACAGACTACATCGATGTGTATAGTCAACACAATCCCAAGATGGAAGCAATTGAAAATGACCAACTTTTCGCAACTCTGGATAATTTAGTAAAAAATGGCAAAATTAAAAGCCACGGTGTGGCTTTGGGTCCGGCAATCGGATGGAAGAATGAAGGCATATCGGCAATGAAGCACAGAAACATTACGTGCCTGCAAACCGTCTATAACATTCTAGAACAGGATCCTGGCAGGGTTTTTTTTGACATCGCGAACCAGAATCAAGTAGGTATTCTGGTAAG
>JAICVW010000030.1 GCA_025935105.1 Nitrososphaeraceae archaeon | reverse complement strand
GCCAATGATCCTACAATACCTTGACCGTTTCCAAAAGTGAAATAGCTCATACAATGTTTCTTTGCTAATTTTTCTGCAATTTGTCTACTTTGTACATCATACATTGCAATTGCCCCGAAATACTTGATTATTTTCGGGATGGGCTTACCATTTAAGAATACAACGCCTGGATTTGCACCATTTTTGATGGCTGATTCTTTTTCAACAATTAGTCTTAACTCTTCAATTATTTTTTTATGGTCTTTAACCTTAATTCTTAGACATACTGCTCCATTCCCGCGAGTCTTCATTGGTATATTCGGGTTTAATCTAACCAACAATGGATAATCGATGAATTCTGCATCAGAATTCTCTAGTAAAAACCTGGTAATCTTGAAAGCAAGATGCGTAGTGCATTTCCCTTTGACTGAGTCAGTATCATCAAATCCAATATGAAGTATGTCGCTCTGATTTATATCGTGTATATTAGGTCCATTTAACGAGCTCTTTGTATTCCAGCTCAACATTTAATGTGGAGGAATTTTAAAAGCAATTGTAGATATTAACTGTAACGATAGATACGATATACTATGTTAGGTCAGGTCGATCAACAACGCATAAATTTCGATAGATGAAATATTAATTGTCATGAACCCGAATCATTTTTAACAATGGACACGAATGTATTCAAATGCTAAAGTCAATTGAAGATATAGACTTTACTAAACGTAATGGCTTTATACCTGTAGTTCTCCAAGATAGAAAGACAAAAGACGTTCTAATGCTTGCATATACTAATAAAGAAGCACTAGATAATACCCTAAGGACTGGTAATGCGTGGTTTTGGAGCACATCCCGCAATAAATTATGGATGAAGGGTGAAGAATCTGGCAATATTCAACCTGTGTTGGATGTGTGCGTGGACTGTGACTCCGATGCATTGTTGTATTTGATAGATTCCAAAGGCGCAGTTTGCCATACCGGTAATCGTTCATGTTTTCACAATAGACTGAATATGCAACAGCAGCCCCCACCCAGTCAAAGAGAGTGAAGAATATAAATTGACATTAACTTATATAAAGTTAATATTTATTACTGATCAAAATTAAGTATCACTAAAATTTTGATTAGCCAAACTTATCTACTCCTTTTAGAGAAAAGCTAACAATTACAGACATGGGTATCATACAATCGCTACGATGTAGGGAGTGCAGAAATGAATACGAGCCTAAGTTTAGGTACATATGTGAAGAATGTTATGGCCCTCTCGATGTTATTTACAAGTTCGACTCTGCTATAAAAAGAGACACTTTCAGTTTACGAGAGAAGACTTATTGGCGATATTTCGAACTCCTGCCTATCGCTCACAAAGGCAATATTGTAAACCTGAATGCAGGCTTCACTCCACTTCAACATGCAGATATGCTCGGCAGACAACTTGGAGGATTGAAAAACTTATTTATAAAGAATGATTCTGTAAATCCGACATTTTCATTTAAGGATAGGCCAGCGGGCGTAGCCGTGTCAAGAGCAAAGGAGAGTGGATTAAAAGCAGTCGGTTGTGCTTCTACAGGTAACTTAGCGTCCGCAACGGCTGCTCACGCTGCCAAGGCAAAACTACCATGCTATATCTTTGCACCGACTGATGTAGAAAATATTAAGATTGCGCAAGCATTATCTTACGGAGCAGAATATGTAGCAGTAGATGGTACCTATGACGATGCAAACCGAGTTGCAGCTGTAGTGGGTGACTCAAAGGGCATTGGAGTGGTCAATATCAATATGAGGCCATATTACGTGGAAGGTTCAAAGACATTGGCCTATGAGGTTGCTGAACAGCTGAATTGGCAGGTCCCCGATAATCTTATTATTCCTGTTGGCAGTGGAGCAATGTTAAATGCAATTTGTAAAGGCTTCGAAGAGCTAAGTGATTTAGGATTGATTGATAGCGTAACCAATTTAAAGATCACGGCTGCTCAACCACACGGTTGTGCTCCTGTATTTAATGCCTACAAAAATAATAGCAATGAGGTTATTCCTGTTGAAAGACCCGAGACCATTGCAAAGAGTCTTGCAATAGGAGATCCAGGGGATGGCCTATACGTGCTCAGAAGACTCAAACAATACAATGGAATTGCTGAAGAGGCTACAAATGATGAAATCGTAGATGGAATACTGGCATTGGCAAAGACAGAAGGTATTTTCACAGAACCTGCTGGTGGAGTGGCAGTGGCAGTACTTCAGAAGATGGTTGAAGAGGGTAAAATAGACAGAGATGAAAAAGTAGTTTGCTATATCACAGGAAATGGGCTAAAGGCAACTGAAGCACTAGCAACTGTGTTGCCTACTCTCAGTGTCGTGAAACCTGACGTACAAACGGTTTCAGCAATGATTAGATAATCCTGCAGTAGAGTAGATATAATATGGCTAATGTGGAATTTGTGATTCCGTCGGTCCTTAATAAAGGCATGGGGGAGAAAAAAATCTCATTAGAAGCTCGTGATCTGAGCGATGCGTTTCTGAAAGTCTCGGATATCCTTGGTGATGATTTTAAGCGTAGAATATTTGATTTGAATGGAAAGCCCCGTTCCCTTATCAATATTTACGTTAATGGCAAAAATATGCGCTTTAGCAGTGATGGTATGTCTGCCTTGCTTAACGACGGAGATTCGCTATATATATTACCAGCCGTGGCTGGAGGAGCAGACCTGACGAATGAAGATACTCAGCGCTATTCTAGACAAATAATGCTAGATGAGATTGGATTCATAGGAATGGAAAAGTTACGCTCTTCGATAATATGTGTTGTAGGAATTGGAGGAATAGGAAATCCTGTTGTAACTCAGTTAACCGCAATGGGAGTTGGCAAACTCAAAATCGTTGATAGGGATGTTATCGAAATATCTAATTTACATAGACAGCATCTATACAATCAAGGTGATCTGGGCAAAGTTAAGGTTGAAGTAGCTGCGGAACGTCTAAAAATAGTTAACCCACACGTTGAAATCGAAGCTGTCCCCGTTTCCATTACTAAATATACAGCCGAAAGCGTCGTCAGAGGAATGGACTTGGTAATTGATGCGCTCGATAGTGTTGATGCAAGATATGCTCTCAATGACGCATGTATCAAGAACAATATACCATTCATTTACGGTGGGGCACTGGGAATGTTAGGCTCGGTGTGCACTATACTCCCTAACAAATCTGCATGTTTACGCTGTATGTTTCCCGCATTGACAGAAGAAGACATGCCTACTTGCAGTACCGAAGGGGTTCATCCATCGATCTTGTATTTGGTAGCTGGCACCCAGGTGTCTGAGGCAGTAAGAGTTATTCTAGGACAAAAACCCAAACTAATAGATAGATTGCTATATATCGATTTAAACGAACTATCCTTCGATAAAATCCAAATGTTTAGGCAAGAACAATGTCCTTCATGCGGACAAAAAGAAGACAAGAATGTATACCTGGTTCCGCAGCAGGAAGAATTAATAATTGAGGAGCTATGTGGAAGGGAGAGAGGCAGACGGGCATATAGCGTTACTCCTGCATCAACACTATCTAATTCGATTAGTCTGGCCGGAATAGCAAAGAACGCAGAAACGCTTGGTTATAATATCAAAATGAAGGGGAAGCTAGGTATCACTGCTATAAGTGCAACTGCTAGCAAATTGTCAATCAGTTTCCTTAGAAGCGGCGCAGCGACAATTGTCGGGGCAAAAGATGAGCATGATGCAATGTCCATTTATAGAGAGTTTGCAAGGTGCAATGATTAGTCTTCTCGAGCCATATTGAGATGTAAGTTTAATGTAATCTATTTTAATTAAATGAGTAATGTGGTCTATACTGGTAGAAATAGAATTTCCATCTAGAGTGCATTCCCGGGATCAATCTGCTCCAAAGTACGTCCGCTATAATTTCGACTACTTGAGTTATGTACAATCGTAAGGCAAATCAAGAATAGTACCGGGCAGTCCCCATTATGATAACTATTTAAGAACTAACTTGCCATGAACCTAGCCAAGTCCTTATTCGAGATATTATATAAAACGTTTAACCAACGAAATGTGAATTTGAAATGTAAATATCAGTTGTAGTAGTATTACCATCTTCTATCAGCAATTTCGCGCATGTAATAGTAGATGAATTGTTGTGCATATCCGCTATATTTCCCAAAATAGCGCCTTAGGTATCGAGATACCACGCTGTATTGACTTGCGCTTAGCCTCTCGTTCATGCTTAATTTATCAAGCCTTATATCTTCACTCTCTTCTAGGAGCCAATAATAATATCGTGAAATTGCTTTCGAAATCCATACATCGATTGGGAATGCGTCAAGTTTTTCCAGCGAGAATAATAATATACAATCAGCAATTTTATTGCCAATCCCGTATACCTTCAGAAGTTCGCTCTTTGCTTCTTCATATTCACTTTGAATTAGATAATTTATATCTAGACTACCCGAGATGAGATGTTTTGCCACAGCCTTAATAGTTTTGGCTCGATAACCGACGCCACATGACTGTAGGTCGCTCAGAGTTGCCTTGTTCAAACTTTTGATAGAGGGGAAAGTATAAAATTCTCTTCCATCAAATATTAATTTGATGCCAAATTTTTTCGAGAGATTTGTTAACATTTTACGAATCATTGTTATATTGGTATTACTGGCACATGCGAAAGAGAAAAGACATTGGTGGGGCTCTTGTCGCATCAAACGCAGACCAGGATATTTGTTAATTGCTTCATTAACCAGAGCATCATTTGAAAGGATTGATAATACTTTACCTATGTTATCATCTAACCTAAACACACTTCTTTCCCATCCCTTGATTTCAGGATAGGAGCTAAATTCGAATTTATTATCTCTACTATTATTACTGTCTCTATCATTATTACTACCATTATCACTCTCACTAGTACGTCTATTATCCAATATCGTAAATTTAACAATATTATCGCCGTAGGTGCCGTACCAAGAGTTACCACATTGTTGCCATAGAAACATTTGGCCGCTACTAACACTGATCTTTGGGTTAAAATAATAATCTCTATAAGAAAGTGAGTCTGGATCAGACAATGAGATCGAACCTAAGAATATGTTGTCAACCCTATTGAACCTTTTTATCTTTTTCTGGTTGAACTATGATTTCGGAAAGCAAGACATGAAGGGATGCCTGGAATTAGAAATTTAATGAATCAGACATCAACTACTTCTCCAACATTTGGTGCCTTTGATTCAAATCCATATTTAACTCTTATCTCCTCTGCAAACTTGGTACATGAAGGTCCGTCACCATGAACTGTTAGCACCTTTGGGTTACCCCTTACGTGCTCAAGGATCTCAAACAATTCACTTCTACTATTGTGTCCTGAGAATTCAAACCGCCTAACATCAGCAAGACATTTTCTTTCCCTGCCGTCAAAATTTACCACTTTTCTATCGAGAAGCGTTCGGCCAGGAGTACCTTCACCTTGATATGATACCATGGCAACCCCGTTCCGTTCGCTCTTGGATATTTCCTGTAAATAAAATACGGCAGATCCTCCAACCAACATTCCGGCTGGCGAGATTATAACACAAGGTTCCTTGATCACGCTCTTTCTTCTATTCCATCCTGTTATCCACTCTGCCTCATTTATTGCACGCTTGAACATCTCAGCATTTTTAAGGAAAGTAGGATGTTTCAACATTATCTGGTTTGCCTTTACGGCCATCCCGTCCATAACAACTTTATATCGAAAATTATACGATTTTAAGACACATGCAATCTCTTGTGCCCTTTCAACTGAAAAGGCCGGTATAAATAGAGTTCCTTTTCTGTCAAGCACTTCGTAAGCAAACTCCAATAACTCCTTCTCGGCATCATCTCTTGGCATCTGCTCTGACTGGGAATACGTACTCTCAATTATCATTAAATCAATGTCACCCAAGTCCAAATCTGCAGGTCTAAGCAGTTTTGAACCTCTTGTATTGATATCTCCAGTATAGAATAGCCGTTTACCTTCATGTTCTACAATGATGGAAGCACCGCCTAATACATGGCCAGATTCATGCAGAGTTATTTTCATGTCATTTACCTTGTATGTTTCATTATATTGTAAACTTCTAGAATGTTTCATCATTGTTGATACGTCTACGTGTTCGAAGGGCAAGTAGAACCCCGATATTTTTATCATGTCTTCAATTAACAATTGTGAAAGCTCGAACGTGGGGAGAGTAGCTAATACTTGAACAGCTGCTGAATCAGACAAAAAGAGCGATGGAACAAAACCTGAATGATCCAGGTGAGCATGAGTAATCACTACTGCGTCAACGTCTTTTGGTCTGACGTGCATAGGAAAAATCGGTTCTCTTTTCAAGAGAACACCATAGTCCATCAAAATACCAGTACTGTTGCTATTTACAAGGAAAGCCGAACGTCCTACTTCTTTCGCGGCACCTAATACTGAGACTTTCAATATAACCCCTTATTTTTATCTAAAGTGCTTTAAGTCTTTCACAATTATTAGTATTGCCAATATCCTTCTTCCGAAAGGGCGATAAAATCTAGGCCCTTATACAAGACTCATGATAGTATTAATAAATAGGCAAATTTTTCTATGAAAATTAAATTGATTTCTATGAATCTAGTATTTCAATACAGCTCTTGCTAATAACAAATTTATTCCTAATTGTAGATTTTCAATACTGATAATAAAGCATTAATAGCCTATTTTACTAGGAAAACAGGATTTGGGCAAAAATGAACTTACTTCCATCTTTTCATCAGACCCTGATAGATATTATAGGGTTAAGTTATTTGATGAATTGGGATTCGAGCGTCAACGATGCAATAAGTGCGGCAAATTTTTTTGGGCCCTTGGGAAGAAGTTGATTTGTCCCGATCACGATAATTATGAATTCCTTACTAATCCCCCTACGAAAAAGAGGCTCGATTATATTAATGCATGGAACGAAATTCAACGTTATTTTCAGTCGAATGCACACACTTATGTGAGTCGGTACCCTGTAGTTTGTAGATGGCGAGATGATCTACATTTCACTATAGCATCGATAGTAGATTTTCAAAGGGTCGTTGGAAACAACGTTATATTTGAGTTGCCTACAAACCCGCTTATTGTTCCCCAGATTTGTTTGCGATTTAATGATATAGAAAACGTGGGCTTGACAGGCAGACATTACACGAGCTTTTGTATGGTTGGCCAAGTATGTGATGCAGACGCCTCAGATGGCTATTGGAAAGATAAGTGTATCGAGCTCGACTTTGGAATGCTTACAACTGCATTAGGAATAAAACAAGAGGAAATAACTTTTGTAGAGGATGTTTGGATGGGTGCTGGTGCCTTTGGCTGCTCATTAGAATATTTCGTTAGTGGGCTTGAACTAGGCAATGCAGTTTTTACTGAATTCGAGGGAAATTTGAATAATTACACTCAAATGAAGAATAAAATTATTGATATGGGAGCAGGGCTTGAACGACTCTCTTGGATCACAATGGGAACTCCTACGAGCTATGATTGCTCATTCGGGCCAATAGTAAAGAGGTTAATAGACAGTTCTGGCGCCCCCAATAATTCCGAACTCCTTTCCGCATATTTTAAGGCCGTTTCTAATCGATTTGACAGTTTGAATGGCGATCTTGAAGGGCTGAAGCGTTCTGTAGCCAAAGAACTGAATTTATCTAGTGACATGCTTGCAAAACTGATAATTCCCCATGAAGCAATCTATACAATTGCAGATCATACTCGTACCTTGGCTTTTGCTATATCTGATGGTGCCCTTCCATCAAATGTCGGCGGTGGATATAATCTAAGAGTAATTCTGCGTAGGGCTCTTTCGATTATTGAGCGATTAGGTTGGGAAATGAAACTGGATGACATCGCGGATGCTCACATTGATTATATGAGAGGCATGTATCCAGAACTTGAAGAACATAGAGAAGAGATTAGGACAATACTCCAAATCGAATCTCGTAGGTATGTAGGATCTAAGCAAAGGATGGAAGCTCTAGCTACTTCTATAAAGAAAACAAAGAAGAAGTTATCGGTAGATGATTTGATCAGAATGTATGACTCTGATGGTGTTACGCCTGATTTTCTAGTCGACTTTGGAGTGTTATCCGGTATCCCTCCAACCTTTTACACAAAACTTGCCGAGCTTCATACAGACCAGGTAGTAAAACATGTTCAACACCCTGTCCACGATTTGCGAGCATCAATAGATGGCATCTCCCCGACTAGATTATTATATTACGAAGATAAATCAATACGGGAATTCACTGCCAAAGTTCTCAAGGTTGTCGACAAATGTTTTCTAATTCTAGATCAGACAGCATTCTATCCTAGGGGTGGTGGTCAGGAGCCAGATACAGGCGATATTAATGGTCTGAAAGTGATTGAAGTTATAAAACAGTCAGATGTAGTATTTCATAAACTCCAAACTCCATATGATTTTAGATATGGTGATACCGTGTATGGAACAGTGAATGATCGTAGGCGTGAGTCAATTACAAAACATCATACTGCTACTCATGTGCTGAACACATCTGCCAGAGAGAATCTAGGATCTTGGGTATGGCAGAATTCTGCATTTAAAGATGAAAATTATGCAAGGTTGGATATAACCCACCATTCCTCTCTCCATACCCAAGATATTGAAAGAATAGAAATGACTGCAAATCAAATAATAAGACAAAATTTGCCTGTTAGAATTGATTTCTACGATCGTGTTGAAGCTGAGCGAGACTTCAGTTTTAGAATCTATCAAGGTGGCGCTGTCCCTACCAATAACCTTAGAATCGTTAAAATCGGGAATTGGGATATAGAAGCATGTGGCGGAACGCATGCTAACACTACGGGTGAAATAGGATTAATTAAAATCACAAAATCGGAGAGAATTCAAGACGGGGTAGTCAGATTAGAGTTCGTTGCTGGTCAAGCTGCTATCAATTATATTCAAAAGGAAGACGACCAGCTTGCTACGATCTCTCAATCATTGGGCTCTAGTAAGGAAAGAGTGGTTGATTCACTTCAAAAGACTTTAGAGGATTCTCTAACAATAAAAAAGAAGGCGAAACAAATGCTCCGAAGATTCGTTCCACTGATGTCTAAATCAATATCGAAATCGGCCGTACAACTGACCCCAGAGGGAGTTAAATTTTATCATGTGAACGATAGCGAATTGGATGAGGAATACCACATTACTGTTGGCGAAAGATCAATCAAAGACGATCCTTCTCTGATCTATTTAGCATTAATCTCAAAAGACGGAGGAATAGGAGTGATCGTTTTTGTAGGAGAAAATGCACAGAAAAAGATAACTGCAGCCGTGATTGCAAAACAGATTTCTGCTGATTTGGGAGGTTCAGGCGGCGGTAATAATAAATTTGGGCAAGGTGGAGGGAAGTTTAAAGACAAGATAAATTCCGCATTGGTCTCGATAGAAGATTTAATACGGAAATATGATGGGTAATCGAAGTAATCGCAATTTATGACCAAGATCAATTATGAAAAAATTGGGAAACAAAGGATGAATGTATGATTGAGATAGATTGGAATTCTATTGAAGAAAAGTGGAGGGAGAGGTGGGAAAAGCAGAGGGTTTTTGAATCAGATCCTGATTTGAAGAAGAAATACTTTATAACAGTTGCATATCCGTATCCGAACTCTCCTCAACACGTAGGTCATGGGAGAACGTATGTTCTTGCTGATGTTCATGCTCGTTATATGAGAATGAAAGGTTATAACGTGTTGTTTCCGATGGGCTTCCATTATACCGGCACGCCTATACTTGCCATGTCACGAAGGATAGAATCCAGGGATAAAGAGTTATTGGAAACATTTCATCAGGTGTATAATGTTCCAAGAGCTGTAATTACAAGCTTTGCAGACCCTCTTAAAATCGCTGAGTATTTTCATAGTGAGATTAAGCTTGGAATGAAAGAGATAGGATTTTCAATCGATTGGAGACGAGAATTTACAACAGTAGACAAGGCATATTCAAAGTTTATCACCTGGCAGTTTAACATATTTAGAAAAAGAGGATTGATTATTCAGGGATCACATCCGGTAGGTTGGTGCCCTAATGATCAAAACCCAGTTAGCCAGCACGATACTATGGGAGATGTTGAGCCAGAATTCATTGAATATATATTGATTAAATTCAGATTGGGAGATGGATACATTATTCCGACAGCAACACTGAGACCAGAAACAGTTTATGGTGTTACTAATTTGTGGGTCAATCCATCTATAGATTATGTTAAAATATACCTCAAAGATAAAAAAGAAAAATGGATTGTGAGTAGGGAAGCAGCATTAAAATTAACTTATCTTAACCATGAAATTACAATCGAATCCCATATTTCAGGAAAGGATCTCGTTGGCACCTTGGCCGAAAATCCGGTTACCCGCCTATCGTTTCCTCTCTATCCAGCGTCCTTTGTAGAGGCCGATAGTGGCACTGGGTTTGTAATGTCTGTACCAGCCCACGCACCTTATGATTATCAAGCTCTACAAGACCTAAAAAATAATGCTGCGATTAGAAATGAATTTAATTTAAAAGAGATTGATATAGAGCCTATAAAGGTAATCGAGTCTGAAGGTTATACGGAACAACATGAAATACCTGCAAGAAAATTATTAAACAATCATAATATACAGAATAAGGCAGACCCTGAAGTTGAAAAGCTCACCAATGAGCTGTACTCGCACGAATACTATAAGGGAAAGATGCTTCAAATGGCGGGAAAATATGCTGGCATCGCCGTAATTGAGGCAAAAGACAAGATAAGAAGTGAGATCCTCCGAAGTGGTGATGCAGAAATAATGTTTGATCTAACAAATAAATCCGTTAGATGTAGATGCGGTACAAAATGTATGGTAAAGATACTGGACGATCAATGGTTTTTAGACTACGGGAATCCAGACTGGAAACGTTTGGTGCATGAATGTCTTGACGAAATGGATTTAATACCTGGCGAGATCCGACAAGAATTTACCAATGTCATTGATTGGTTAAGGGAAAGAGCTTGTGCTCGGAAAAGCGGATTAGGCACTAAACTGCCGTGGGATAATGAATGGATAATCGAAAGCTTATCAGACTCTGTCATTTATATGGCATATTATATACTTGCAAAGTATGTTAACGATAACTCAATTCGCGATCCTGATAGCTTAACGAATTCGTTTTTTGATTATGTATTCTTGGGAAAAGGAAGTTTAGAAGATGTCGCAAGAGAGCTGCGAATGTCTACGATATTGCTCAATCAAATTAGGGATGAATTTTTGTACTTCTATCCTGTTGACTCGAGACATTCTGGAAGAGATCTAGTACCTAACCACTTATCATTCTTTATTTTCGGTCATGTTGCAATTTTTGATAAAAAACACTGGCCTAAACAGATAGTTGTAAATGGCTCAGTTTTGATGGGGGGCAAGAAAATGTCAAAGTCCCTTGGAAACATTATTCCACTGCGTAATGCAGTCAGAAAAAATGGTGCAGATGCGATTAGATTGGCAATGGTTATTTCAGCTGAGCTACTGCAGGACGCTGACTTTTCATTAGAGACAGTAAAAGGGCTACGTAGTAAGCTAGATGATTTGTATGAAAAAGCAAAGGAGTACTCTCATCCTCTCCTATCAGATTTAGAGCAAGAAAGAATCAATGAAGAATTGGAAGATAGATGGCTTTTGAGCAGACTGCAACATATTATTGAGAATACAACAAAATCTTTGGATAGGCTACGTATAAGGGAGGCGGTACATAACATATTGTATACTATGGATTACGACATTCAGTGGTATGACAAGAGGGTAAAAGCCAAGAATCGGAGGGGTTTATCAGTTGACTATACTCGTTCTACTTTCCTTGATGCTCGTATTCGAATGTTAGCGCCGTTTGCTCCATTCATAAGCGAAGAAATCTGGGAGTTAAGTCGCAAATCGACTACCTCGATAATGTTTTCCCAATGGCCAATGGTGGATAAAGGCAAAGAAGATGTAATTGCAGAAGAGTCTGAACAACTAATAAAGACCCTAATTACGGATATTCAAAAGATTATCAAAGTGGCTAAAATTAAGCCCAAAAGAATATATATTTATACAGCATCAAAATGGAAATCTAAAATTTATAGTAAGATCCTCTCGAAATTATCAGAAAGCAATCTCAACTTCGGCGACATAATAAAAATACTTATCAAAGACCCTGAAATAAGTGAAGTAAAAAATAACTTAAATATGGTGCGAAAGATGGTGGAAGATATCTTATCTGAGCCGCTGGAGACTAGAAACAGAAGGTTACTAATCAAAGTTTTCGATGAGAGATCGCCAATAGAAGACGCGGCGAGTCTGATACGACTGGAAATTGACACTGACACTGTTGATGTTCAGATTTCAGTTCGTTCTGAAGATGATTGGGATGTTTCAAATTATGACCCAAAGTTAAGAGCCAAAACCGCAAGGCCATTTAAGCCAGCAATCTATTTAGCGGAAGAACCGGAAATTTATCGAAAATAGACTACTGGTAAGTTATCTAGATTACTTACTGTTTTGTTGGTTTATTTCTTTTCTTCCTCGCAGTGATAATCGATGAGAACATGTATAGCAGAAAGCCAAGTATCGCTAGAGGAAGGCCATACAGCGTGAATCCTCCTTTGTGCGTATAGCTTCCTATTCCCACGAACAATGCACCTATTAATAGCAAGGACAGTCCAAACCTAGCTGCTGTGGGTATTTGGATCTTTGTAGCTGACAATTTCTTTGCCTTCACCATAGTTTAGCAACACCAATATCATTTTATGGTTACTAACTAATCACAAAATTATAATTATGGCATATAAGTGGATCCGGGTGTTACTTTAAATGAGGGCAGGAAATATTCAGGATGCAAAATGAGAGAAATGAGTTCCCTACTTTAGTTGATATATTTAGAGCAAGAGACTCGATAGGTAATTCCATTAAGAAAACGCCCTTACAAAAGTCAGAAACATTTTCCAAATTAATTGGCACAAATATCTTCCTGAAGCTCGAGTCTCTACAAAAGACTGGCTCTTTTAAGGTTCGAGGCGCATTGTTTAAACTTGGCATGCTAACAAAAGAAGAAGAAAAAGGAGGAGTGATAGCAGCTTCTGCAGGCAATCATGCTCAAGGAGTGGCATATGCT
>JAICVW010000044.1 GCA_025935105.1 Nitrososphaeraceae archaeon | reverse complement strand
TTTTCTCTCTTTTACTTTTCTCGTTGTCCCATTCTATGTTATGCCAATTCACATTCACGCCCACTCACGCTGATATCACAAATACGCTAACGCAGCAATAAACAGAATTGTGGCACCTGTTGAAGCACCATCGTTTGACTATTGACGATTTCATTATAATGTTATCGTTCTTAATGCTCTTCTAGAGCAAGCCCATATTTCCAGTTGTCTTTTTCCATATCATTGATGAACTCAAGTAGCAGCTGTTCAAGCAATTCTAATATTTTGTCACCTTTTGCTCTAGTTGCTTTTCTTGGCGCTCCTGTAGCTCCAGTTTGCGTTAGCTCCTTAAATCTCCAGTAGATCCTTATGTCTGCAGGAAGCTTTGGAATTATTTTCTCGGGAGCATTCTTCATATCTACTAGATCTGACCGGACAGATAGCATGGCAGAAGTTTCAGCCTCTCCACCATGACCTAGTCCATTCCAATCATCAAATAGATTTTTGCTAACTTGTCCTATAACCGTCCACCATGCTTCAAGGCATGCAATAATTACGCCAGGATACTTATCCTTTAATGTCCTAGCTGAAAGCTCTATTGGAGCAATATTGCCGTCATGCCCATTTATTATGAGTATTCTACGTATGTCATTTTTTATAAGACTTAAACAAATGTCTTCGATGGCCTTGATCAGTGTGATCGGCTCCAACGTTACTGTCATTTGAAAATCGCTGTGATGTGAGCTAACGCCATATGGAAAAGCAGGTAATACCAACACATTACTTGCATGGGAGGCGACTCGCCTTGCCAATTCCATGGGGACAAAAAAGTCAGAGCCAAATGGCATGTGGTCACCATGATTCTCGCAGGCGCCAAAAACGATTATAGCTATTGTCTTACTGTTTACATTTTTCCTAAGTTGAATGGCGTTCATCTCTTCCAGGATATTTGGGACACCATCAGTCATTTTGAATTCTGACTAACTAGAGAGACGGCAGCATAAATTTTTTCTTATGTTTCACTTAGCTTAGATGAATGAATATGCCAAAAATGATTCAATAATAATTATAAAAATACATGATCGTAATTACGCAATAGATCTATTGTCTTGAGGTATATTGTCTTCTGAGGCTTGCTTTATAGTTGCTCTTCTTGCGGCTGCTGCGGCAGCAGAATTATTTAGTTTATGGATAAGCCCAGCCCAGCTCCAGCTCCGAAAGTTCAAGAAATGTCATATTCTATATTTCCATCAAATCGTCTACGTCAGCCTAAAGAACCTTCTGTTTTATGGCAGCAAGAAGCGTTTCCAGATCCCATGAGTCATCATGTAGTTTTCCATTGATAAAGAATGTTGGTGTGCCTTCCACACCGCTCTTGATACCATCTTCTATGGATCTCTTGACTTGAGGAGCATAGATCTGTCCAGACATCTCGTTCTGGAATTTATTAGTATTGATACCTATTTCTTCAGCGTATTTCAATAAATGGTTGTCGTCAAGTGCTCGTTGATGCTTAAATAAATAATCATGCATATCCCAGAATTTTCCCTGAGCAGCTGCAGCCTCTGCCGCCTCAGCAGCATGTTCTGCATGAGCATGTATCTGTGTAAGTGGAAAGTTACGAAATACAAATAGGAGCCTATCACCTAGTTGTTTCTGAATCTCCTTGACAATTGGATGAGCTTGACCTGTATAGGGACATTCATAATCTCCATATTCAACTAATGTAACCGGTGCATTCATGGACCCTTGAATATGATCTTTTTCACTACTAACTGGTAAAGCTAATTTTACAATTTTCATTTTTCCTTCTTGTTCATCAGTTTTACTCATCTTCTTACCCTTTATTCTCAGACATCGCTATTACGATTTTGCATAAGCATGCGTATCTGCCCAGTTTATTCATACTATAAAATATGTTAATCCTTGTTATAAACTGGGTAGTAACTTACTAGTAACTATGATTATGCTCCACTTGCCTGGATTCCTCCAAACATTTTTAATATTCTTCACGAAATTTCACTCAATGTTTTAACTGTCATGCGTAACAGGATTGTATTTAGCGAATATTTCAATAATTCTATCCATTTGAGCAAGGTTCCTATCAGATCCCGCTAACCT
Organism: Nitrososphaeraceae archaeon; assembly: GCA_025935105.1. Classification (GTDB taxonomy): domain Archaea; phylum Thermoproteota; class Nitrososphaeria; order Nitrososphaerales; family Nitrososphaeraceae; genus Nitrosopolaris. The sequence goes on along the minus strand of JAICVW010000044.1, from coordinate 9,210 downwards.
ATCTATCCTGATGCATTCTCTGATATTGGTACTCTTAAGCCTATTAAATACAGCGTCTGCAATCACGGTAGCAACGTCTCTATCTATTCCTTCCTCCCTATCTAGAATCTCTACAGCAATATTGACAAATTCTTGCTCCGTATACGGCTTCAAATGTATATCTTTGAACTTGGTTAAAAGTGGAGGTAATAATTTGTCTGTACTATTACATGAGGCAAAAACCCAAGTCTTTAGTTGTGTCATTCTTTTTTGATTGTGCTTTAGTTCAGATAGAATGCCTGATTCCATCAGGTTCAGCAGACTTGTCTGATCTCTTTTATTCATCTTCTCTAGCTCGTCTATTATGAAATACCTTGGCCTATATTCAAATAAGTAATCGCATATACCTGATTTTGTAGAGCTGCTTCCAACAGCATAATATGACCTTTCTAGTTTAGTAAGTGAGCTCATAAACAACGATTTGGCCGACGCAGGCGGTCCAACTAAAAGCAGATGTACAGGTTTTTCTGCTTTCACAGCCATGTCATAGAGTGCTTTTACGTCTTCATAGCCAACAATATTATCAAATAGACCAGTCTTTTGTTGTCCCGTTGTTTGTTTGGAATGCCTTCTTTCGATGTTGGTTTGCAGTTCTGAAACCGATGATATGTCGATGTCATTGTCACCAATTTTTCTCCAACGTCCAAACAATTTCATATCTAGTTTCCTCCTTTTACTTCAAACAAATGAAGACATCCTTTTTCAAATAGACTGATCATTACCCTCTTACTTTGTCCTTAATTTTGTTAGCATAGAAAAGTAGTATCAATTGTCCAATCACCAAACTAACCTTTCATAAAACCAATTGCAATGCCCATAGATATGCTTCCAGTTAATGGACCTAGGTTTGATAAAACTGCTGTATGATTAATGTTATTAAAATCTGGAATCTGCATTGTTGAACTTGCAAATGTTGATAACGTGTTCTGGGATGCCTCTTGAAGTTTATTCCAGTTTATAGCAACTATCTGTTGGTACTGCAGATAGGCTACCCCAGCAAAGAATAGTCCTGCTACAATGGCAAATAGTTTTATTACCTTCTTTAATGCATAACCAATTAAGACACCTATAACGAAGCTGCCACTTACTGTAACGACCAACGATTCTATATTATGAAACATGGTATTACACCCTCAAGCTCATACGTTTTTCTGAAATGTCACCTTTGAATAATTGATATTTCATCCAGCGCATACACCCAGTGTATACATTGTATATACCATTATTTAAATATATACGTAATGTATACATAGGTGATACATGCCTTTTGAACCTAAGGTAAAATTACGAAAAGTAGGTAATAGTTTCACTGTAACTATCCCTGCAGAGATGATCGAAGATCTGTCATGGCAGGAGGGCGATTTTTTACGTATAGGGCTTGAAGACGAGAAATTAATTGTCCGTAGGGAAAGAAAAAGCAAATAGAAGAGAGCAGCGGATATTTGGAATCCATTTGACTGTCCTCAAACCTACAAGAACATAATTCAAGAGGAAGAAGAAAGTGGAGGGAAAAATGCCCATATTTACATCAATGTATCTACAGGAAGTAAAGTGTCTTCTGTTGCTGGAACTATGGCCTGTATGATATGGAAAGGTACTCCACACTATGCCCATATAGAATACAATGAAAAAAAAGATCCTTCAGATGGTCTTCCTGATGAGGATGTTACTGCAATTGATGAGATCCCAGTTTATTCTATTAATAAACCAAAACCAGAATCCCTCGCAGTTTTAAGAATATTAGATAGTGTAAAAATAGAGGTTAGACCAAAAATGATGAAGAAGAGTAGATTGATAGAAGAGTTAGAAGAAATAGGTATAATCGACAAGAATGCTTCAATTGGGGCTAACACAGTAAGCTAAAAAGACTTCTTAATTCAATAAGTATAGCAGCCTCAGATAATCCACTGGTAGAAGTAGAATACAGAGGAAAGCAAAGTAATGTTATTCTCACTACTCAGGGAGAAAGTACATTGAAAATATTTGGAGAATGAGGTAGGAGAATAATGCAAATCTGCTCTCATCTTAGAATTACATATATTTTAAAATAGCAATGTCTTTGAGTTGTCAAAAGCATTTCTTAATTTCGAAGAAAAATTCAAAGTTTTCAAGTGATCCAAGGAACACATATTGGCTACAACAAGAATTTCTCTTGTTATAAGTTCAATACTTTTAACTAAAAAACAATGACTATCATCTTCATTTTTACTGTTAATTTCCTTTCCACCAACATGTCCTCCAATTACAATCAGGATTGCCAAATATTTATGATCATATGTCAATTCTTCTAAAATTCCAATGTATTGTTCTATATAATTAGGTAGAAATAGATGGTCTGCACGGATTATTAAACCATTGAGAGCATTTCTGTCAAACTGTCTTTTCTTGTCTTCTATTTTTAATTTTATTCTTTTTACTTCATCAATTGGGCAGGGTACACCGCTAAAGCAAGAGTCAGAACATTCTCGTTCAGATTCTATCTGATTCATAACGTTCTTTTCTATTACCAATGTTTTTAATAGATCCTTCTTAGCATCAGTGGCTAAGGCTAAACTGATTGTATTATTCTCAATTAATTCAGCAAAGCCAAGCCTTTTCTTTTTCGATCTGTGTTAGCTCTGAAATATTGATCTGGGATTTACAATATTCGTCAATAGGTAAACTCATTCTAATATCACACTAGCTGATGATTTTGAAGTTAACCTTGGGCTATTTCCAACTGTTTACTTTCATTTGCGGATAACAATAATTTGCTCATTCTCAACTTCTCTCTTTCCATTCTTCCAGTTGGTGACTTTCTTAGAGCCATTCCACAACAGGGACAGAAATTTCCCATATGAAATAAGAATATATCACACCTTCTGCAGTATTTTTTGCCATCTCTGTAATTCATTTCACCAGACGTACCTTTGGTATCGAGCCTTTCACATAAATTTCTACAGGCCAACTTAGTAAAAAGGAAATGTAAGTCCTAAAAACAGAGCTACCTAAAGAGAGCGGGAGGGATACTTACTACGAAGCTTATTTCAATTTTAAGGGTGTTTGTATAAGATTTTGACTGAGCTGCCATGATTCTTTAGCTATTGCTGTTATAGATTGAACTTGAGAAGAGTGGAGTAGGTGGATCATAATGCTTGAGAGCTCTATCATGTCAGTCGAAGAATTCTTTATAGACAAGTCTAATCGTGAGCGGCGACCATTATCATCTCATACCTTAGAACAAAGTCCATGTTATCCTATCATTGATAAAAGGCAATACAATAATGAGAATGGTAATGGTGGGACATTTTACTATTGCAAACTACATCCTGATATTGAAAACATAAACCTAGAATCAATTGAACATCATTGTAAATATAGAGACCCTGAGCTACACAAGTCAGAGATTTTAAGCGAGACTCTGGTAAAAGGATTGGCTAGTCAATTGGTTGATTAGTTGATGGACAATTGAAAAATAAATCAATGGGTGTCTCTTCCTATAAAGAACAATATTAAACAAAATTCGGCTAGACCTTTATTGTAACATTCTACTATTGGACAAGTCACCCCATAAAGCAAATTATTTTCAACAGTTGTCAAATCAGACTAACTAGATCGATTAATGTACATCCGACCACTTCGATAATAGACATGGACTTGTGGAAGTTGTGGCCTACAAACCAAACAAGAGAGCGTATTTCAATATCTAATAAGCAGGAGGCATCTACTAAACTGACCGAGGCGCAAAAAGAGATGGTGAGAAACATCCGAGAGATGGATAAGAAAACAAAAGGACTTTGATTTGATTCGAACTGATTGATCTTTGACTTATAGTAAATAGTAATAATGGTTAATTCACCTCTACTGTTATGTAATTCTCTTAGAACATTATTACAAACAAGGGTCTGAATCCCATAGTATTTCGCTTTCTTATTGATTAGGGGTCTCAAGCATTATTGATTGTGGTTATAGTACAAAATTGCATTTTTAATTTACAGTATTATGTAAGAGCTAAAGCTTCGGTTTATTATTCTACATTCGATATTAGGCGAATAGATCAACTGAAGATGGGTAGGAGTTAATAATGCCAGCTAGAAGCATGAGGAAGGGAAGCATAAGTTTTGGTCTAGTTAATATCCCTGTCAAAGTGTACGTAGCTACTGAGGATAAAGAGTTCTCATTCCATCAATTATGTCCTAATGGCCACAGAATTCAGTACAAAAAATGGTGTCCTGTTGAAGCCAAACAGATTTCATATTCAGAGATTAAAAAGGGTTATGAGGTTACAAAAAACGACTATGTCATTATAGAAAAAGATGATTTAAATAAAATAAAGATTAAAACAACCAACACAATAGATGTCAAGGAGTTTATTGAAGAAAGTGACCTTGACCCTATCCTTATAGAGAAAAGTTACTACGTAGTACCTGATAATAAATCCAGAAATTATAAGGCATATTCCCTTCTTGTTAAAGTGCTAGGCGAAACAAAAAAACTAGCATTAGGTAAAGTAGTACTGAAGGATAAAGAACACACTATAGTTCTTCGTCCATATCAACGACTAATACTAATGCAAATGCTTCATTATATTGACGAAATAAGACCAGCTGATGAATTAGATGAGCTTAAAGGAATACAACAACAACAAACTAATATTGACAGCAAAGAACTAGCATTAGGCAAGATGCTTGTTGAAAATCTATCCAATGAGCACTTTGACATCAGTCAATATTCAGATATGTATGCCAAGGAATTAGAAAAGCTAATAGATTCTAGGGTAAAAGGTAAGGCGCCAACAAGCAAACCAATTGAAAAAGCAAAAGAAAATACTCCAGACCTAATAGCGGCTTTGAAGGCAAGTCTACAGAAACCAAAGAAGAAGAGCTGAATAAAACGAAATTTACAGAAACAAACTTCCCCAAACACTTCTGATTACATAATAGTGTTATGACCAGTTGCTAATCAGGCAGTAGCGGAACAAAAAATAGAAAGTGAAATTCTTTCTGCTACTCCCGAAGTTGAAGAGCAACAAAGAGAAAGGAAGTATTAGCTCCATTCATATAACTACAACTTGATCAAAGAAGATGGGAGTAAACAGTGATTAAATTCAACGGAGCTAGGATGGAAATGTGATTGCCCTGACCATGTTCATAGAGGCATAAAGTGTAAACATATTTTCGCAGTAGAGTTTAGTTTCGCACTAAGGGAACAGGTCAAAAAAGAAATTATAATTCAACCGATTAACTCTGTATCATGCCGTTACTGTGACTCAGACAATGTTGTCAAAAAAGCTATAAGGCATAACAAGTATGGTAATATCCAGAGATATTTGTGTAACACATGTGGTAAAAGATTCTCATTTAATATTGGGTTTGAAGAAATGAAACACAGCCCTCAGGGAATAACGACAGCAATGCAATTGTATTTCAGCGGTGAATCATTGAGGAATACTGCTGAATCACTCCAATTGATAGGAGTGGATGTAAGTCACCAAACGGTTTATAGCTGGATTAAAAAGTACATTACACTTATGGCGCAATATTTAGAACAAATAAAGCCGAACGTTTCTGATGCATGGCGGGCAGATGGCGGGCAGATGGCGGGCAGATGAGCTTTATCTGAAGGTTAAAGGAAATCCAAAGTGTTTGTATGCGTTGATGGACGACCAAACGCGATTTTGGATAGCCCAACAAGTGGCAGATACCAAATATACTTCCAATATTCAACCACTGCTAAAAGATGCCAAACGAATTGTGGGAAGAAGACCAAATACGTTTATCACAGATGGCGCTCCAAATTTCCATGATGCATTCAACAAAGAATTTTTCAGCCTAAAATCTCCTAGAACAACGCACATTTCTCATATTCGATTACAAGGAGACCATAACAATAACAAGATGGAACGGCTTAATGGGGAGGTGCACGATAGAGAAAAAATTATCAGGGGGTTGAAGAAATCTGATACTGTAATTCTTACAGGTTATCAACTCTTCCATAATTACTTGAGGCCACATGAAGCTTTGAATGGAAAGGTTCCAGCTGAGAAATGTGGAATCGTTATCCAGGGCGAAAATAAGTGGAAGACCGTTATCGAGAACGCGGCAAAAGGAGTTTTGAAATGATTGGTTTAAATCAAATTTACCAAGAGGATTGTATCACTTTCATGGACAAACTGCAGGAAGAAAAAATACTCGTAGACGTAATAGTGACTTCTCCTCCATATAATATAAACAAAGAGTATGGGACATACAAGGACAATAAAGGAGAAAGCCAGTACCTAGAATGGCTAAAAGATGTTGCAAAAGCAAGTCAGTCAATTCTGAAAAATGACGGCTCATTTTTTCTTAATATAGGCTGTCGGCCAGCTGACCCTATCCTTCCATTCTTAGTGGCCCAGAAATTTGAGGAAACTGGCTACGTATTGCAAAATACTATTCATTGGATAAAATCTGTTTCAATTGATCCAGAGGACATCGGAAGGAATAACGGATCCCGAAGTAATGAGAATTTATCAATAGGGCATTTTAAACCAATAATCAGCGAACGCTATTTGAGCGATCTTCACGAATACGTATTTCACTTTACAAAGACTGGGAATGTAAAAATTGACAAGCTAAGAGCAGGTGTTACGTACCAGGACAAGAGTAACATAGGCCGTTGGAAATCTGCGACACGAGACAAGAGAGACAGAGGTAACGTGTGGGTTATATCATACCCAACTATTCAGGAAGGACGACCACACCCAGCAGTATTCCCAGTTAAACTCCCTCAACGTTGTATAGAGTTGCACGGAATTAAACCAAATATGCTTGTCTATGACCCATTTATGGGAATAGGCAATACTGCATTAGCATGTATCCGCCTAAAAGTAAATTATATCGGAACAGAAATAGATCCACAATATATCAAAACCGCCCAAGAACAAATTTCTGGGAAGATTGACCTATATTTACAAGGCGGCGAAGATGAGCTGATTTAGTTACAATTGGCATCCAGAAAAGAAGAATTACTTAGAAGGGTATTCGGACTTTCAAAAGAGTTAGGCAGAGTCGATTTTCCATTAATAGTGAAATTGTCTACAGGTTACGATGTAATTCCAGTAAACTCTTCAAATGAATCAGACAAGAAACTTATAGAAATATTGGACAATATTCTAAAAAAATTTTTAAAGACTTCTGCTTCGACGCGTTCGAGATATCAAGGTAATCGCGTCAATGAAGTTGGCAGACGGATTGAGGAAACAATAGTCAATGAAATGAATAAATTACCTCTTTCTGTCAATAGGCTTGCTAAGTCAGGATATCCTGATATTGAAATTTCATACCAAGATTTGATCTCATACTTAGAAATGAAAACATCTTCTGTCAAAAAAGAGTCGGGATTCCGCTATTTTTATTACACTAGTGGGGATAAAATAAAAAATAATGCTCGGCATCTGCTTCTGGACATTGCTGTGACGGAGGAAAATCCAGGTTATTGGAAAGTTGATAATTGGTCGCTAAGCGACCTCTCAAAACTGACGGTTAAGCTCAAGAATGAGTTTAATGCCAGCAAAACTGACTTAATGGAAGAAAAGGCTAAAATAATAAGTTCGTGAGACTTATATAATCCTGTAGAGGAGTAAGAACAAACTGATAACGTTAATACATAATGCGGACAACAGTATTACATCAAAGTAAATGAGTACAGATAATGAAAAATGTTTAACTTGTGGAAAGGTTGTGGAACGAAAGGGAGTAATAAAATATGACGATTATGATGAGATAGTTCTCACTTGTGGACATAAGTATAGATTTTTCAGGAGAAACCTTTTGGAACATATCCAGCTTTCAGAGAGCGCTACGACACATGTTATACGCTTTAACACCGAAGAAGATAGAGTGAACGGATTCTATGAACTCTTGTTATCAAAATCTCAATTTAGAGGTATTGAGAAGAATAAATTTGAAGTGACTGATGAACATCGTAAATCACTAGCCGATAAACAGATAAAGTATAGCGAAGTCGAATGATTTGTCGCATATCAAAGTAGAAGTATTACTGCCTTTACGATATAAGGGCAAATATCCAATTGAGAAAGTCAAATTTGTAGAAGTTTATGATGAGCTTATTGAACGATTTAATGGATATAGTGTATATTCCTTAGCTGTTACTGGTAGTTGGAAAAATCCAGATACTGGATCTATACATAAAGATGAAGAAAATAGTGGTTTGTTTGTGATATGTGAAGACACGGATGATAACATAGAGTTTTTCAGGAATCTAAAAGAGAAATTGAAGGTAGAGTTTCAACAGGATGAAATTTTCATGTTTTATTGTAGAGCTGAGACTTTATGATATTCATGACCCGATTCTTTACAACTCATTGAATAACCCTAAGACGTTACACTCATTGAATAACCCTAAGACGTTACAGAACCAAAATTTACTTTGGTGAAGTAGAAAGGACTGTAGAGGCTCTACCTGGATACTCCAAATCATCACAGGACGTAATAAATGAAATTAAGTACAATTGACTCACTTGCTTATTGCTAGACCATAGCCTACTAGTATCAGCAGCGTTTATGATTTTTCAGTATGATTTCTAAGCACTTTGTACAACTTTGAGCAGGTTTTACGTATAAAAATTGCAATATCTATATCATGGAATTAGTTGAGAGAGTTGATATATTATCAGTAACATCTAACTGAGTAATACGAATCGGCAGATTTTCTTTTGCTGCAATTGATTTTATATTCTCACCTTTGTTAAGGTTCCTCATTGTAGCATATGTCAGGAAAGCATTCCTAGCTAGCATAAGAGAGATCTCATAGCCTATGCCACTTGAGCTACCTGTAACAACCAGCCACCTTATTGTCGGACAACGAGAAGGACGAAGAAGAATTAGAAGATGACGCCATATTCGAGCTGATTATGGCAATAACATATAATTAAATAGTGTAGTAATTTTATGGCTACCTAGTAATCAAGATATAACCTAGTCTTCACGCTTGTGAAGTCAAAAATACTGCACATATGTGAAAGTTCCATGAAAAAGTTTGGAGAATATAGGACCTAACAATGATTTACATAATTACAGTTGAAATTTAATTACTACGTACGTCTGATTGATTTCCAGTCATCGCAGGTTCTTTAAGACATCTAAATATCTAGCTCTTACATAACTATATCAATTCTGGCTGGTTAATTCC